>JAQSVY010000023.1 GCA_029266935.1 Burkholderiales bacterium | reverse complement strand
GCCCTGGCTGCAGGCGCGCCACGAGCGCGCCGCGCGCTACGGCGTGAAGGCGATCAACCGCGCGCTCGAGGGCATCGCCGGCACGACCGTCGTGCACCTTTGCTTCGGCTACGCCGCCGCGGTGAAGGAGAAGCCCTCGGGCTACTCATTCCTGCCGCAGCTCGCCGACACACCTGCCACGCAGATCTCGATCGAGGCGGCGCAGCCCCGGCTCGACCTCGGCGTGCTGCGCGATCTCGCGCCCAAGACCGTGATGCTCGGCGTACTCGACCTCGGCGACCCGAAGGTGGAGAGCGCCGAGACCGTGGCGGCGCGCATCCGCGCCGGGCTGGCGCACGTCGGCGCCGAGCGGCTGGTGGCCGCGCCGGACTGCGGGATGAAATACCTGTCGCGCGAGGTGGCCTACGGCAAGCTCAGGGCGCTCGCCGAGGGCGCCGCGCTGGTCAGGCGGCAGTTTCTTTAGCGGGCAGGATGGCGTGCGGCTCGTAGCCGCTTTCGCGGGCGGCCGAGACGCATTCGTAGAACAGCTGGTACTCGCGCTTCGATTCGCTGACGCGGCCATCGGGCGCGGTGTAACGCCACTTCCAGCGGAAGGAACTCTTGTACGGCACGTGGAAAATCTCGCAGTTCTTCATGGGCCCTTTATACACGGCGCGCAACGCGCGACGCGTAACGAACTCCTGATTAGGGGGTCGCCGCCGCAGCGACAAGCGGGGCCTTCCCGTCGACGTCGCCGCCGCACTACTCGGCAAGTTATCCCGCGCCCCGTCTACATGGCACCGCCAGGTGCGCAGGACGGCGCATTGCGCGCCTTTGGCACCGCTCCAATAATCGTGTTCACGAGCGGGGATAGCTTAAGGGGCAGAGCACGATCCCTCCAAGATCGAGGTGTGAGTCCGAAACTCACTCCCCGCTCCACTTCCCTCAAATGCTTCCCCGGGCTGCGGCGTTTCCTGAGAAACTCGCGCCCGGGATGTGGAATGCCCTATGCGTTGTATTACGCCACCACGGCAGCGCCGAAGGCGATCGACCGCGCAGTGCTGCAGCGGCTGGTACCCCTGCACTTCACGACGGAACAGGACGCGCTGCACGCCGCGGCGCTGGTGCTGCGCGGCGGGCAGTTCGTCTGGCTGATCGAGGGCCCGGACCTGGTCCTCGGGTGCGAGGAGATCGAGGCGCGGTGCCGGCCCACGCTCGATCTGTTCCGAAAGCTCGGTCCTTAGCTACTTGCCGCCGGCGCGGTAGGCGCGGCCGCGCATCTTGCCGCGCGAGATCGCGCCCTTGCGCGACACGGAGCCGTAGTTGTGGCGGTTGTCGCCCGCCGCTTTTGCCGCTTCCCGCATCATCTTCTCGGCCTCGGTCTCGCGCGCCTTCGCGGCGCCGTACTTGCGTTTCATGAGTCGCCCCTAAAGTGGTCTCTCGAAGGGGCGCAATGTTACCCTTGAATCGATGGAAAAAATCCACAGTAGGCGCTCCGCCAGGATCGACGCAGAGCGTCTCTGGCGCGCCCTCATTGACCTCGCCCGGATCGGCGCCACCCCCAAGGGCGGGGTCAGGCGCCTCGCCCTGACCGAGCTCGACCGCCAGGGTCGCGACCTGTTCGTGCGCTGGGCACGCGAAGCCGGACTCGCGGTGCGCTGGGACGCCGTGGGCAACATCTTCGCGCGCCGCGAGGGCTCCGAGCCCCTGCCGCCGGTAATGATGGGCAGCCATCTCGACTCGCAGCCCTCGGGCGGGCGCTTCGACGGCGCCTATGGCGTGATGGCCGGGCTCGAGGTGCTGCGCACGCTGAACGACCACAAAGTGAAGACCCGCGCGCCCGTCGAGGTCGCCTCCTGGACCAACGAGGAAGGCTCTCGCTTCGCCCCCGGCATGGCGGGCTCGGGAGTTTTCGCGGGAGTCCATTCACTCCGGTTCGTTTCTTCTCAAAAAGACCTGGAAGGCGTTTCCTTCGGCGAAGCGCTGGAGCGGATCGGCTATGCCGGCGCCGGCGGGCCGCATCCGGTCGGCGCCTACTTCGAGGCGCACATCGAGCAGGGGCCGGTACTCGAGGACACGCGCACCACTATCGGCGTCGTGCAGGGTGCGCTCGGCCAGCGCTGGTTCGACGTCGCCGTCATCGGGCAGGATGCGCATGCTGGCCCCACGCCGATGGAACTGCGCAAGGATGCGCTCGTCGGCGCAAGCCGCCTGGTCCTCGAAGTGAACCGCATCGCACGCGAGTACCCGGACTACGCGCGCGCCACCGTCGGGTTCATGCAGGTGATGCCCAACTCGCGCAACGTCGTACCCGGCGAAGTGCACCTGACCGTGGACATGCGCAATGCCAGCGATTCAACACTGAAGAAAATGAAGGATGACCTGCAGGCGAGCGCCACGACGATCGGCGCCGAATGCCGCGTCTCGGTCGAGGTGCGCGAGATCGTCCACTTCCCGCCCTGCGAGTTCGCGCCCGAGCTCGTCGACGCCGTGCGCCGCGCCGCGGGCGCGCTGGGCCTCAGCCACCGCGACATCGTCAGCGGCGCCGGCCACGACGCCGTGTACCTGGCGCGCGTCGCGCCCACCGCGATGATCTTCGTGCCCTGCGAAGGCGGCATCAGCCACAACGAGATCGAGAACGCCCGCCCCGAGGACCTCGCCGCCGGCTGCGACGTGCTGCTGCAGGCGGTTCTCGAGCGCGCCGCTTAAACGGGGACAGACCCCAGTTTTCTCATTGAGTAGTCGTTGCCAGGAGTTCGGCTTTCTCCTCTTCCCGCGGCGATGGGGGAAAAGTCGCCTCCGGATCGAACTGGGTCGCGTCGTCTTCCAGCTCGCCCTCGATGGCGACGTCGGCGTCCTCCTCTAGCTCGGCTTCCTCTTCGGCGATCGGCCTGTGATGGGTGGCGAGCAGGCCGAGCGCGCGCTGGTCATCCTTCGTGAGCTGCGTCAGCGGGCTGAGCCATTGCAGGAACTGCGCGAGGTACTTCACCTGGGCGCCCTGGGCGTCATGGGGCTCGAACGCGGTTCCGGTATGCGCCCACGCGGCGCGCTCGGGAATGGCCGACATCACGCGGGCGATCATCGCTGCATCCATGCGCTCCTCCTCGCTTGTTGAAACTCGAGGCGATGCTAGTGCAGGCGTTTCCCTGTGTCGGTCGCTGCCGCGTGATTTCTTAGGCACGCATGCGCTACAGCGCGTCGCGTTAAATCGACCGCCACACGGTCGCGAGCCAGGGCTGCTGCTCGCGCGGAAGCCCGGGGGGACGGTAGTAGTACTCGAGCTCGGCGAAGCCGGCCCGGGTGAGGTAGCCCCGCCAGGTATCGAGGTCGTGGTAGACGCCATAACGACCGCGATTCCAGCCTTCCTCGTTTTGGCCGTGCGGGTTGGAGCTGAAGAGCACGCCGCGCGGCTTGAGCGTGGCGCGCAGCTCGCCCAGGACCCGGGGCAGCTCCTGGCTTGGCGCGTGGAAGAGAACCGCGTTGGCGAACACGCCATCAAAGCGCGCCGGCGGCAGCTCGAGGTGCAGGAAATCCTGCTCCCACACCTCGCAGCCGCTGTGCTCGCGCGCCATCGCCGCAAAGCTCGGCGCGCCCTCAAGGCCGATGGCGACGTGGCCGAGCGCGCTGAAGGTCTTGAGATCGCGCCCCGGCCCGCAGCCCAGGTCGAGGATGGTGAACGGCGGCCCGGCCTCGATGCGGCGCAGCAGCGCGTCGATATTCTGCCTGACGTCGTGGTCGCGCGTGCCGTGCCAGAAGTCCTCGGCGCGCTTCTCGTAGTGCTCGAGGGTGACGCCGACGATCCGCTTCAGGTCTGCAGGTTCGAGGCTCAAGGAGGGGAGTCTAACGGCAACCCCCCGCGCGCCCGCCTAGCTCCTCGTCAGGATGGAGTCCAGTCGCTCCAGGTCGTTGATGACGCGCCACTCCCTGGCGCCCGCGGCCTCGACCCGCTTCTTCCAGTCGTCCAGGCGCCCGAGGTAACGCCGCGGGTCGACGTTGTCGGTGCTGAGCTTGACGACGTTGACCGCGACGATGTGGATGTCGCGCAGGCTGATCGGAAAGTCGCGCACCGTGACCTTGTCGAGCTCCTCCTGCATGTCGGAGAAGACGATGATGGTCTTGCGGCCCGCGCCCGCCTCGTTCAGGTACTCGGCGCCCTGGATCATGGCGCCGGTGATATCGGTGTAGCGGCTCGGCATCACCAGCCTGAGCGAGTTGTCGATCGCATCGCGGAAAGCGCGCTTCTGCGCGTTGGCCTGCGAGGGACGCGACTCGAAGGTAGCCTTGGCGATGATGTCCTTCTCGCTGAAACTGCGGCTCTTCACGCGCGCCACGGCGAGCGAGTCGCCCGGCTGCAGCGTGCCGAGCAGGTAGTTGACGATGCGCTGCGCCTTGGCCGACTCCTGCGCGTACGTGCCGGAGGTGTCGATCAGCATGTACACGGCGTGGCTGTGCTCTTTGGGGTCGGCGCAGCCATAGGCCCCCAGGACGAGAAGGACCGCCAGCAGACGTTTAAGCATGGGTGCGCTCCGCTTCATCCACCTCCGGTGCTGCTGCGCGCCGAGGCATCTCGACCACCAGGCGCTCGACGAGCAGCGGAATGACGATCGCCACGTCGTACAGGTTGACGAGCACGCGGCTTGCGTGGCGCGCCGCGTTGCCGGCAAGGCGCAGCGCGAACGCCGCGATGCGCACCAGCGAAGCGGCGAGTACGCCGCCCACCGTGCGCCCCGAGTGGATGAGCGACTCCAGAGGGATGGCGATGAAGGCGAGGGCGAACGGCAGCATGAAGCCGAGAAGCATCTGCCCCGCGGTCGGGATGCGCCCGACCCAGCCGTCGGTCACCGCAGCTTGCGGCGCGGTGGCGAGGGTCTGCAGCAGCGCCTGCTTGTCGGCGATCAGCATGTCGCGCATCAGCGCGAGGGCCGCCTCCACGCCCGCCAGAGTCACGAGCAGTGTCAGCGCGATCCACAGGATGCGGTGGCGCATGCGGTCGTTCAGGTTGGCGATGCGCGGGAAGAGGTGCGTGATGCGCAGCGCTTCCAGCAGGAACAGCCCCATCGACGCCTCGACCAGGATAATCACCAGCGCCGCCACCTCGGAGGTGCGCAGGCTGGCGGTAATGTAGTCCCCGGCGCCGACCATCTCCGACATCGGCAGCGCGATTAGCTTGAAGTTGATGAAGGCGCCGCCCGCCGCGACGGCGAGCACCAGCGCCGCGATGGCGAACTGCGTGAAGGCCGACACCGTGAGCATGCTTTCCGCCTTGTCGTTGCCGGCGACGATCTGCTCGTACTTCTGCATCTGCGCGTCGACCGACGCGGCGCTGGAGTGCAGCGAGCCGATGTTGCGGTCGACCCGGCCGAGCGTCTTGTCGAGCGAGCGCCAGAAGGGCATGAAGCCCTCGAGGATCCTGTGCCGCGACTCGTACGCCTTGCGGTACTCGGTGATGGCCTTGTCGTGGATGGCTTTCACCGAGCGTTGGATCTCCTCCAGCACGCGCTGCACCATCTCGTTGCTACCCTTCACGTTGCCCATGGCGGTCACCGCCTCGACCCATTCCGGGGGAGCCGGCGGCACCTCGCCGCACTTGCGGTAGTCCTCCTCGACGCGCGTGATCTCATCGAGGAGTTTCCGCTGCAGCGTCGGGTAACCCTGCAGCTCGCGCGTCACCAGCTCGCCGATGCGCTCGAACTCGCGCTCGATTCGCGTCTCGGTCTCCTGGCGCCCGTGCGCGAGCAGCACCGCGCGGTTCCGGTGCGCCATGCGGTCGGCGGCGCCGTTCAGCCAACGCGCCCCCAGGCGCAGCGGGCCCATCGCCGTGCGGCCGAGCGATTGGATGAGGCTGTGCATCGGCTTTCGCGCCGCGTAGAGGAACAGCATCCCCAGCGCGGCGAGCACCAGTACGGAAGCCGCAGGATTCTCGGGCCAGACCATCCAAGCTTGATTGTTCATGGCATACACCTCCCTTTTGAAAGGATAGAGAAGCGCGCGCCGGCTGGGGCCCGAAATGCTCCGCTGCAGGAACTATGACGCTGATGCCGCCGTCGCCAGGAAGCGACGCGTTGCTCGCTCACCACTCGTACTTGTAGCCGACGCCGTAAACAGAGTGAATGATTTCACGCTCCGGAAGCACTGCACCAATCTTCCTTGACATGCCTGTCGACTGTGCGGTCGAAAACGACGCGCTCGTCGCCATACATCGCGTCGATCCGCTGCTCGCGCGTATAGGATGCGTCTCGGACAGTTGCGGCGGATAATGGGTCCATGACCCCGCTCCCCGCCCGCCGCGCCGAGACCCTGCGCGATCTCGAGGCGATCGGCTTTGAAAACTCGTTCGTGCGCGAGCTTCCGGCCGACCCGGTATCCGTGAACGTGCCGCGCCAGGTGGCGAACGCGTGTTACACGCGTGTGACACCGACGCCGGTGGCGGCGCCGCGGCTGCTCGCGTGGTCGGATGACCTGGCTTCTTATCTGGGTATGAAGCGCCCTTCGGGCCATGCGGTCGAAATTCTCGCTGGCAATCGCGTCCTTCCCGGCATGGAGCCGTACGCGGCGCGCTACGGCGGGCACCAGTTCGGCCACTGGGCGGGGCAGCTCGGCGACGGCCGCGCCATTACGCTCGCGGAGATGATCGCCATCGACGGCTCGCGCCAGGAGCTGCAGCTCAAAGGCGCGGGTCTCACGCCCTACTCGCGCACCGCCGACGGCCGCGCCGTGCTGCGCTCGTCGCTGCGCGAGTTCCTCTGCAGCGAGGCCATGAGTTGGCTAGGCGTGCCGACCACGCGCGCGCTGAGCCTCACCGCCACGGGCGAGCCGGTGATCCGCGACATGTTCTACGACGGCAATCCGCGGCCCGAGCCCGGCGCCATCGTCTGCCGCGTCGCGCCCTCGTTCGTCCGCTTCGGCAATTTTCAAATCTTCATGGCGAACCAGGAGAACGAGAACCTGAAGAAGCTGGCGGACTACGTAATTCGCCACCACTTCGCGAGCATGTCCTATGTCGAGTGGTTCCACGAGGTGTGCCGGCGCACCGGCGCGCTGATGGCGGACTGGATGCGCCTCGGCTTCGTGCATGGCGTGATGAACACCGACAATCTGTCGATCCTCGGCCTCACCATCGACTACGGCCCCTACGGCTGGCTCGAGGGCTACGACCCGATGTGGACGCCGAACACCACCGATGCGCAGGGCCGGCGCTATCGCTACGGCAACCAGCCCTACATCGCGCAATGGAACCTGGCGCGCCTCGCCGAGGCGCTGATGCCGCTCATCCCCGAAGTGGCGGCGCTCGAGGAAGGCCTGAAGCTCTACGTCGATACGTTCCAGGCGAGCTGGCAGCGCGCGCTGGCGCAGAAGCTCGGATTCGCGGCGAGCAGCGCGGACGACGAGCTGGTGAAGCAGATGTTCGAGGCGCTTGCCGAGGCGGAGACCGACTTCACGATCTTCTTCAGAAGCCTCGCCAAGGTGCCGCTGGAAGGCACCGAGAAGGAAGTGCTGGCAGCGGTCAGCCCAGCCTTCTATTCAGAGGGTGAACGTCCGAAACTGGTGGCCTGGCTGCGCGCCTACGTCGAGCGGGTGAGGCAGGAAGGCGTCGCGCTGCACACGCGCGTGGAGCGCATGAACGCGGCGAATCCGAAATATGTTTTCCGCAACTATCTCGCCGTGCAGGCGATCGACGCGATTGAAGGCGGCGATGCGTCGGTGCTCGAGCGCCTGATGAAAGTGCTCGCGCGCCCGTACGACGAGCAGCCCGCGCACGACGACCTCGCGGCGCGCCGTCCTGAATGGGCGCGCCACAAGGCCGGGTGCTCGGCGCTGTCCTGCAGCTCCTAGCGGCTACAGCAGATCGTCGCGCCGCGCTGCGCGGCCGGGGCCGCGCCAGCCCAAGATCAGCGAGACGATAAAGCCGATCACGAAGAGCACCAGCAGCACCTTCGCGATGCCCGCGGCGCCCGATGCGATGCCGCCGAAGCCGAAGAACGCGGCCACCAGCGCCAGGATGAAGAACGCGATCGCCCAGCTGAGCATGACCCACCTCCGTCAGTTGTGTGACAGATCCGGAGTGCGCAACTAACGTGCCCGGAATAGCGCAGGCCCCGTGCCGTTAAGCAGGCGGAACGCAAATCGCGGTACGCGAGTTGCATAGGAGCAGGAGTTCCATTCCCGCGATCTTTGCACAGGAGGCTGCCATGAAAGTTGCCGCGACCCTCTTCCTCTCCCTCGCTGCCGCCGCGCTCGCTGGGTGCGCGGGAAACGAGCCCAGCGTGAGCAGCACCTCGGGCCTCGACAAGCGCCAGAATATCGTGGCGCAGCAAATGCCCTACAAGGCCGGCACCGGCGTCGTCCAGACCTGGGCCGCCGCGCCGAACCCCGCCGCCGGCGCCTCGGGCCGCGTCGACCCCTCGGGCGGCGGCATGCTGCGCCTGGGCATCAAGATGGACGACGGCGCCGTGCAGTACATCGACACCGACAGCCGCGACTTCCCGATCGGCACCCGTGTCGAGCTGACCCCGGATCACATCATCAAGCGGCCGGGCGCCTAGCTCATTCCATCCCGAGCAGGCGGTAGATGCGTCGGCTGTACTCGCCGAAGCGCTGGTGCGTCTTCACGTCGAGCGTGCGCGGATACGGCAGGTCGACGGAGAAGTTGTCCGCCATGCGCGCCGGGCCGGCGGTGAGCACCACCACGCGCATGCCGAGGAATACGGCCTCGGAGATGCCGTGCGTGACGAAGACGATGGTCTTGCCCGCCTCCTTCCAGATGCGAAGCAGCTCGAGGTTCATCTTCTCGCGCGTCAGGGCATCGAGCGCGCCGAAAGGCTCGTCCATGAGCACGAGCTTCGGGTCGTGCACCAGCGCGCGCGCGATCGCCGCGCGCTGCTGCATGCCGCCGGAGAGCTCGTACGGATACTTCTCCTCGTAGCCCGACAGGCCGACGAGCTGGAGCAGGTGGCGCGCGCGCTCGCGCGATTCGCGCCGCGGCAGTCCGAGGATCTCGGCCGGCAGCAGGACGTTCTCGACGATGCGGCGCCACTTGAGGAGCAGCGGCGCCTGAAACACCATGCCGACGTCTCGCGCCGGGTCGAAGGCGTGCGCCGCCGAGCCGATCCGCACCTCGCCGCCGTCGTGCGGCAGCAGCCCGGCGAGAATCTTGAGCAGCGTCGACTTCCCGCAGCCCGACGGGCCGACCAGCGAGACGAGCTCGCCCGGCATGACGTCGAAGCTCGCGTCCGAGATGGCGAGGTGCTCGCCATAGACCTTCCTGACGCCCGACAGGTGGATGAAGGCCTCGACGCTCGCGTTCCGCTCAGGCAACGCGCGCGTCCTTCGGCACGAGCCATAGCTCGAGGAGCAGGACCAGGCCGTAAAGCGCCATGCCGAGCAGCGTGATGAGCAGCACCGCCATGAACATGGCCGGCGTATCGAGCGTCACCTGCACCTGCAGCATGAGGTAGCCCAAGCCCTTGTCCGAGCCGAGAAACTCGCCGACGATGGCGCCAGCCACGGCGAGGATGGCGCCCACCTTCATGCCGGAGAAGATGTAGGGCAGCGCCCCTGGCAGCTGGATCTTGGTGAAGAGCTGCCAGCGCGAGCCCCTGAGCGAGCGCACGAGATCGAGGAGCTCCGGCTCGATCTCGCGCAGCCCCCGTGCCGTGGTGAGCAGGATCGGGAATACTGCGATCGAAAACGCCATCATCGCGTTCGGAAGGATGCCGTACTTGAACCAGACGATGATGAGCGGCCCCAGCGCCACCTTGGGGATCATGTTGAGCGACACCAGCAGCGGCATGAAGAACGCCTCGAGCGTTTTCGACCAGGTGAAGGCGAGCGCCAGCGCCACGCCCACCGCGAGCGCGAGGAGGTAGCCGCCGAAGATCTCGGTGCCGGTGACCGCGATGTTGAACCACCAGTTGTAGTTGGGCTGCAGCAGGGCGTCGAGAGTTTCCCCGGGCCCGGGCATGACGAACTTAGGTACCTTGCCGAGCTCCACGAAGAGGTACCACGCGAGGATGAGGGCCGCGTGCGCGAGCACTGCGAGTGTCCAGCGTCCGAGCTTGGAGTCCATGTCGGTTCCCGGTGGGCGAAACTGTTAACCGCTTGATGACACGATGCTACCATCGCCTTTCCGACGACAAGGAGGCGCTCCATGCGCAGGTTTCTCATCGCCGCGGCGGCCACAGCCATCGCCGCGCCGGCGGCGGCACAGCAAAGAATCGACTTCATCCTCAACTGGGTGCCCGGCGGCGACCACGCGCCGTACTACTACGCCAAGAAGCTCGGCTGGTACAAGGGCATCAAGGACTTCCCCGGCAAGAAGATCGGCAACCCGGCCGCCGACGGCGCGCGCACCATGTGGCCCGCGCTCGCCAAGGCGAACGGCATCGACCCGAAGTCGGTCACCTGGGTGAACATCGACGCCAACGCCAAGCTCGCGGCGCTGAAGGCGCGCACCATCGACGTCACCACGTCCTTCTACAACATCCACCACATCTTCAAGCGCGAGCTCGGCAACGACATGGGCTTCCTCGCCTGGCGCGACATCGGCCTCAATCCCTACGGCAACTCGGTGATCGTGAACGCCGACTACCTGAACAAGAACCGCGCGCTGGTGGAGAAGTTCGCCAGCGTGACGCAGCGCGCCTTCGCGGAGTGCGTGAAGCAGCCCAGGCCGTGCGTGCAGGCGCTCATCGACGCGAACGGGGCGCTCAGCTTCGACAACGAGCTGGTCAACTGGCAGCTCGTGGAAGTCCTGATGAGCGACAAGATCTCGCAGACCGTGGCGCTCGGCTGGCACGACGACAAGCGCATGCAGGCGGACTACGCGCTGGTGCGCGACTACATCGGCATCGACAAGCCGTTCGACGTGAAGAACACCTACACGAACGCCTTCCTCGACAAGTCCATCAAGATGAAGGCGGTGAAGGCCGACTGACCGTGGCGCGCATCCAGACCACGGTCGTCGGATCCTATCCGATGCCCGACTGGCTGGCGGCAGCTCCCAGCGAGCAGGCGCTCGCCGACGCGACGCGCGTGGTCATCCACACGCAGGAGCAGACAGGCATCGACCTGGTGTGCGACGGCGAGCTCTACCGCTTCGACGTCAACCACCCCGAGACGAACGGCATGATCGAGTACTTCGTGCTGCCGCTCGAGGGCGTGCGGCGCGACATCGGCTTCGCCGAATGGCTGGAGTACTCGCGCGCGAGCGGCATGCGCTTCCGCAGCCGGCCGCCCGGCGTGGTGGCCGGGCCGATCGGCCCCGGCAGCCTCAACTTGCCGATTGCCTGCGCGCGGGCGCGCGCCCTTGCCTCGCGGCCGTTCAAGTTCACGCTTACCGGGCCGCACATGCTGGCCAAGACGCTGCATGACCGGCACTACCGCGATGCGGAGCGCCTGGCGCACGCCATCGCCGAGGTGCTGGCGCAGCAGGTCGCGCACCTCGACGCCGAAGTGGTGCAGCTCGACGAGGCAAACCTCCCCGGCCACCCCGACGAGTGGCAATGGGCGGCA
>JAQSVY010000279.1 GCA_029266935.1 Burkholderiales bacterium | reverse complement strand
ACGGCCGCCATCATGCGGTCCGAACCGATGGCGATGATCCGGTCGGTCGCCGTGAAGGGGATCTCCTGCTTGCCGAGCGAGCCGGAGGCATACGCCTGCATCGCCTGGACGATGTTGCCGACGAAGGCGCGGTCCTGGCGGCGGCGCGGCGTGAAGCCGGGAGCCTCGTCACAGCACCATACGACGACATCGGAGGCCGCCTCGATGTCCTCGACGCGGTAGCGGTCGGCGAGGTTCCGGTACCCGGCGAAGTAGACCACCTTCGATCCGGCCGAGCGCAGCGCGCGTCCGATGGAGAAGAGCACCGCATTGCCGAGCCCGCCGCCCGCGAGCACAACCGTCTCGCCGCGCGGGATCTCGGTCGGCGTGCCCGTCGGCCCCATGAGGATGACCGGCTCGCCGGGCTGCAGGTAAGCGAGGAGGTCGGCGGAGCCGCCCATCTCCAGCGCGATGACGGAAATGAGGCCCTTGTCGCGATCGACCCAGGCGCCGGTGAGCGCCAGGCCCTCCATCGCGAGCGTCGTGCCCGGCACGCGCAAGGCTAGAGTCTCGAAGTTCTGCATGCGGTAGAACTGGCCGGGCTGGAAGCGGCGCGCCGCCACCGGCGCGCGCAGGACCACCTCGACGATGGTGGGCGTGAGGCGCCTGACCTCGTGCACCACGGCGCGCAGCTCGCGATTGAGCCGTGAAAGAAATGCCGCGTCATCCAGCGAAGAAGAAGAGGCATTCGCTTCGGCGAGAACCCTGCTGATGACGGGGAAGCCCTGCTTCGCGCTGCCCATCGCTTTCACCACGTTCCCGAAATACGAGGGATGCAGGTCGCCGAAGAAGCTCATGAAGCGGCCGTCGGGATACCGGTGCAGCAGCACGTCGACGTGATCCGGCTTCGAGGTATGGCGCTCGGGCTTCACCGGCGCGCCGCTCTCGTCGCAGGCGAGGAAGTACTTTCCATCGAGCTCGAGGCTCACGCCTTCCTCGCGCGCGAGCACGGTGTTGGGCTGGGTACCGGCGGCGATCAGGACGGACCTGGCAGGCATGCGGATACCGTCCTGGAAGAGCACCGCCTCGGCGTGCCCATGAGCGTCGACCTCGATGCGCACAGGCGTGAGGTCCTCGGCGAACACGACACCTTCCTCCAGCGCCTTCTCCACTTCCTCGTGGTTGAGAGTGTACGAAGGGCTGTCGATCATGCGCCGGCGGTACGCGATCGTCGCGCCGCCCCAGGACTTCAGCAACGACAGCCGCTTCGCCGGCGGCGTGTCCCTGAGCGCTCTCGCATGCACCATGAACTCCTGCGCGATCTCGCGCTCCTCGGGGTTCCAGGCCGGCGTCTGCTCGAGCGCCTCGTAGCGGACGAGGAATTTCTCCACCTGCACGGCGTAGTAGGCGAGGGACTCCGTGGCCGTGTCGATAGCGCCATCAGGAAGTCGGACGCCGCCCTTACCCCGCGCGCGAAGCCGTTCGGGATGTCGAGCACCGTCGGCCTGCCCGCCCCCGCGCACAGCGCGATGTGGTCGAAGCCGGCGGCGAAGGCCTCGTCGATGTTGAGCGTACCGCCGAAACGCACGCCGCCGAACATCGCGAACTGCCGGCGCCGCTCGAGGAGCAGTCGGATGACCTTGAGGAAGTTCTTGTCCCAGCGCACGGTGATCCCGTATTCGGCGACGCCCCCGAATCCCGCCATGACGCGGCTCTCGAGAGGCTCGCGCAACAGCGAAATATCCTTGATCGGGGAGAAATCTCTCCGATTGCCGAGCGGATCCACGCCGGAGATGCGCGCGTCGAGTGGCTCGATCTTCAGGCCGTCGATGCCGACCACGGTGTGCCCGTCGTTCATGAGGTGGTGGGCGACGGTGAAGCCCGCCGGCCCCAGGCCGACCACGAGAACCCGCTTTCCGGTGGCTGCCATGGGGTAGGGGCGGCGCAGGTCGAATGGGTTCCAGCGCGTCAGCAGCGAATAGACCTCGAAGCCCCAGGGCAGCTCCAGCACGTCCTTCAGCGTGCGCGTCTCGGCCTGCGGGATGTTGACCGGATCCTGTTTCTGGTAGATGCAGGACTTCATGCAGTCGTTGCAGATGCGATGGCCGGTCGCGGCGACCATCGGGTTGTCGACGGTGATGATGCCTAGCGCGGCCAGCGGCTGCCCGCGCGCCTTGACCATCTGGAACTCGGAGATTCGCTCCTCCAGCGGGCAGCCGGCGAGGGGCACGTCGAACACGGTCTTGCGGAAGCCCCTGAGCGGCGCCTTCTCTTTCAGGCCCTTGGAGCAGGAGTCCTTGCCCTGCTCGTGGCACCAGATGCAGTAGTTCGCCTCGTCGAGCGCGCCGGCGAGGTCCGCGCCCGGATCGGTCAGCGCGAATCCCTCCCGCGAGCGAAGATGGGAAAGACTGTTTTCTGCAAAACCTTTCTTCTTCTCTGTGTGGACGGGCACCAGGCGCATGAAATCGAGTTTGCGCGGCGTCTTGAAGAGGACACCACGCCCGTGCTTCTCCTTGCCTTCTGGCGTAAGCGTTGCCCAGGCGGCGTAGCGCGCCGCTTCCTGGAGTTCTGCTGCGTGCGCAGGCTCATCCTTGAGCCAGGCGCTAACCTGGCGGGCGAACGCGAGCTCGTCGTGGATGCGCTCGGGGCGGTAATCCTTGAGCGCCTCGGGCTTCACCTTGTGAAGGGCGCGGCGTTGAACGAACAGCCGCTTCACGGAGTAGAGGGGAGCGAGCTCATTGTGTCGCTCCGCGAGCGCCTGCACTTCCGCTTCGATGGCGAAGAGGCGGGCGAGAAAGTCCTCGACATGCGGCGCGAGGGCGACGAGAAGGTCGGATTCTTCTCTTGCCGGCGGCGGGGTGGTCCTGGACGACTGCAGTTCTTCGCATAAGGCCCGGTCAGCTTCGCCGAGATATCCGAGGAACGCCGCGTCGACGCGCAGCAGCCCTTCGCGCTCGTACAGGTCGTTGACCGGATGCAAATCAGAAATAGCATATTCCTCGTCACGGGCGGCGCATCGGGATTGGGCGCGGCGACCGCGCGCATGGCCGCCGAAGGCGGCGGCAAGGTCGTGATCGCCGACATGCAGGACGGCGATAAGCTCGCCAAGGAGCTTGGCGGAAGATTCATCAAGACTGACGTCACCTCCGAGGCCGACGGCAAGGCCGCGGTCGCCGCCGCGCTCAAGGAGTTCGGCGGGCTGCACGTGCTGGTCAACTGCGCCGGCATCGCCATCGCCGAGCGCACCATCGGCAAGGAAGCGCCGCACGACCTCGCGCGCTTCGCGCGCGTGGTGAACGTGAACCTGATCGGCACCTTCAACATGATCCGCCTCGCCGCGGAGGCGATGGCGAAGGCCGGGCCGAACGCCTCGGGAGAGCGCGGCGTGATCGTCAACACCGCATCGGTGGCCGCGTTCGACGGCCAGATCGGGCAGGCCGCCTATGCCGCATCGAAGGCGGGGGTGGTCGGCGTCACGCTGCCGATCGCGCGCGACCTTTCGCGCAACGGCATCCGCGTGTGCACCATCGCGCCGGGCCTGTTCGAGACGCCGATGCTGGCCGGGCTGCCCAAGGAAGCGCAGGACTCGCTCGGCAAGCAGGTGCCGTTTCCGCCGCGCCTGGGCCGGCCGGGGGAGTACGCGCAGCTCGTGAAGCAGATTGTGGAAAACGAGATGCTGAACGGCGAGACGATTCGGCTGGACGGCGCCATCCGCATGGCGCCCAAGTAAGGGCTATTCCTCGCGCAGTTCGCGCCGGTAGCGCTTACCGCGTTCGATGTACCCGCTGGCGATGCTCAGCAGGCCTTCCTGCTGGTCCTTGCTGAGCTCGCGCACGATCCTGCCCGGCGAGCCCACCACCAGCACGCCGTCGGGAATCTCCTTCCCCTCTGGGATCAGGGCATTCGCGCCGATCAGCGTACCCTTGCCGATCCTCGCCCCGTTGAGGATCACGCTGTTGATGCCGATCAGCGTGCCGTCGCCGACCGTGCAGCCGTGCAGCATGGCCTTGTGCCCGACGCTCACCATGCGCCCGAGGCTCATCGGGTAGCCGGGATCGACGTGCAGCACGGAACCGTCCTGGACGTTGCAGCCTTCGCCGATGACGATGCTGTCGTTCTCCGCGCGGATCACCACTTTGAACCACACGCTGACATCCGCGTGAAGCGTGATCGAGCCGACGAGCGTAGCGTCGTGCGCGATGTAGTGGTGCTCGCCGAGCAGCGCGACGCGCCGCTCGCCAATGGAGAAGATGGGCATGCGGCTATCATAATGCAGTGAAGATCATCGTCCTGCCGTGCAGATCCTCGTCCTAGGGGCCGGCGTGGTGGGCGTGAGCGCCGCCTGGTACCTCGCCGACGCCGGCCACGAGGTGAGCGTGCTGGAGCGGCGTGCCGAGCCGGGACTCGAAACGTCGTTCGCGAACGGCGGCCAGATCTCCGCGAGCCACGCCGAGCCCTGGGCGAATCCCGCCGTCATTCCCAAGATGCTGCGCTGGCTCGGGCGCGAGGACGCGCCGCTGCTCTTCCGCCCGCGCGCCGACTGGGCGCAGTGGACCTGGGGGCTGCGCTTCCTGCGCGAGTGCATGCCGGGCCGCTTCGAACGCCATTCTCGCGCGCTCGCCGGGCTTGCCGCCTACAGCCGCGATTCGCTGCGCGCGCTGCGCAGCCGCACCGGCATCCGCTACGACGAGCTCTCGCGCGGCATCCTGCATTTCACCACCAGCGAGCGTGATTTCGAGGCGCTGGTGCGCCACACCGTGGCCATGTCCGCGCTCGGCATCGAGCGCGAGGTCAAGACCGCCGCCGAATGCTTGGCGCTCGAGCCGGCGCTTGCCTACTCGGAGGATCGCCTCGTCGGCGGCGCCTATGCGCCGCAGGACGAATCCGGAGATGCCCACCGCTTCACGCGCGCGCTCGCCGTGCTTGCGGCGAGGAAAGGCGTGGCATTCCGCTATGGCGTGAGCATCGAGGCGCTCGAGCCGGCCGGCGACTTTGTCGCCGCGGTGCGCGCCCAGGACGGCGAGCGATTCGCCGCCGACGCCTACGTCGTCGCGCTGGGCAGCTACAGCCCGCTGCTCCTGCGCCCGCTCGGCATCCGCATCCCGGTCTATCCCCTCAAGGGATACTCGGTCACGCTGCCCCTCGGGCCGGTGGAGGCGCTGGCGGCGCCGAGCGTCAGCCTGACCGACGAGGCGTTCAAGCTGGTGATCTCGCGCCTCGGCGACCGCCTGCGCGTCGCCGGCACCGCCGAGCTCGTGGGCTACGATGCGTCGGTGAACGAAGTGCGCTGTGCCGCGATCCTGCGCCGCACGCGCCAGCTCTTCCCGCAGCTCGGCGCGCTTAACGTGGTCGAGAACTGGGCCGGGCTGCGGCCGGCGACGCCGAATAACGTGCCGCTGGTCGGGCGCACGGCGCTGCGCAACCTCTATCTCAACACCGGGCACGGCACGCTCGGATGGACGCTTGCCTGCGGCTCGGGCAGGGCGCTTGCGGACATCGTCAGCGGCCGCCGGCCCGAAGTGCATTTCGACTTCCTTGCGTAAGAGCGAATCCCTTTTCTTTCCGGTGCGCGGGCTGCGCTATCACGTGCGCCGCTGGATGCGCGAAGGTGCGCCGAAGATGGTGCTGCTGCACGGCTGGATGGACGTCTCTGCTTCCTTCCAGTTCCTGGTCGACGCCTTGCGCGGCGAGTGGGATGTCTATGCGCCCGACTGGCGCGGCTACGGCCTCACCGAATGGGGAAAGGCCGACTGCTACTGGTTCCCGGACTACATAGCGGATCTCGACTTTCTCCTCGACCGCATCGACCCGGCGCCGGTCAACCTGGTGGGACACAGCCTCGGGGGCAATGTGGCGACGCTTTACACCGGCGTGCGCCCGGCCCGCATCGCGAAGCTCGTCAACCTGGAGGGCTTCGGCCTGCCGCCGACCAGGCCGGAGGACGCGCCGAAGCGCTATGCGCGTT
>JAQSVY010000278.1 GCA_029266935.1 Burkholderiales bacterium | reverse complement strand
CGACAAGGAGCGGCCGGTGCTGTTCCTGTTCGCCGGCAAGGCGCACCCGGCCGACGAGCCGGGACAGGAGCTGATCCGCACGCTCGTGCACATGTCCGGGCAGGAGGAATTCCAGGGCAAGCTCCTCTTCCTCGAGGGCTACGACCTGCACATCGCGCGGCGCCTGGTCTCCGGCGTCGACGTGTGGCTCAACAACCCGGTGCACCCGCTGGAGGCCTCCGGTACCTCCGGGATGAAGGCCGGGATGAACGGCGTCATCAACCTCTCCATCCTCGACGGCTGGTGGGACGAGGGCTACGACGGCGAGAACGGCTGGGCGATCAAGCCGGCGAGCCCGCAGCTCGACCACCACCGGCGCGACCGCGAGGAGGCGCGCACGCTCTACGAGCTCCTGCAGGACAGCGTCATCCCGCTCTATTACGACAAGCGCGCCGAGGGCGGCTATTCGGCGCGCTGGATCCGCATCGCCAAGCGCTCGATGGCATCGCTGCTGCCGCGCTACGACGCCTCGCGCATGCTCGGCGAGTACGTGTCGCGCTTCTACCTGCCCGCCTCGCGCCAAGGCCACCGCTACGCCGCCGGCAACTTCGAGACGGCGCGCGCGGTGGCCGCCTGGAAGGCGCGCGTGCAGGCCGCGTGGCCGGGCGTGGCGGCACGGCGCCTCGATGCGCCGCGCAGCCGCATCCGCTTCGGCGAGAGCGTGCCGGTGGAAGTCGCGGTGAAGCTGAACGGCCTCGCGCCCGCCGACGTGTGCGTCGAGCTGCTGCTCGCGCGCGGCGGCGACAACCTGACGCTGCAGCACCGCCATGAGCTCATGGCCGCCGGAAAAATCGAGGCCGACGAGGAGAGGTACGTGCTGGAGCTGAAGCCCGGCCTATCCGGCCGGCTCGACTACCGCATCCGCGTCTATCCCCGCCACGAGGCGCTCACCCACCCCTTCGAGCTGGGGCTCACGCGTTGGGTTTGAGGAGCAGCACCACCGAGCGCCCCTGCAGGGGGTAGGCGGCGCCGGCGGGGTGCGCACGCACCTGCGGCATGCCGTCGGCAAACCCGGTATCGACGAGCGCATCCCAGCGCTCTTCCTGCCCGCCGGGCAGCGCGAACTCGACCGCGTCGTGGTGCGCGTTGAAGAGCAGCAGCAGGTCGTCGTCCTCGACCGGGCGGCCGCGCTCGTCGCGCTCGGGCAGCTCTCGCCCGGAGAGGAACATCCCGACCGCGCGCGCGAAGGGCTGCTTCCATTGCTCCTCGCTCATCGCCGCGCCCGCCGGGCTCATCCAGGAGATGTTGCGCGAGTAGCGCCGGCGGCGGAACGCCGGGTGCGCGGCGCGCAGGCGCGCGAGGCGGTGCACGAACTCGCGCAGCGTGCGAGCGTCCGCGTCGAGCTCCCAGTCGAGCCAGGAGAGCTCGCTGTCGTGGCAGTAGGCGTTGTTGTTGCCGCGCTGCGTGCGCCCCATCTCGTCGCCCGCGACGAGCATCGGCACGCCGTGCGAGAAGAGAAGCGTGGCCAGGAAATTGCGTTTTTGACGTTCACGGAGATTCTTTATCTGTAAATCTTCTGTCGGGCCCTCGACGCCGAAGTTCCAGCTCCTGTTGTCGTGCGCGCCATCGCGGTTGCCTTCGTGGTTCGCCTCGTTGTGCTTTTCGTTGTAGCTCACCAGGTCGTGCAGCGTGAAGCCGTCGTGCGCGGTGACGAAGTTGATGCTCGCGCTCGGCCCGCGGCCGGTCGCCTCGAAGATCGCGCTCGAGCCGGCGAGCCGGTGCGCAAGCTCCCCCAGCATCCCCTCGTCGCCCTTCCAGTAGGCGCGCACGGTGTCGCGGTACGTGTCGTTCCACTCCGACCAGGGCGGCGGGAAGCGGCCGATCCGGTAGCCGTCGGGGGCGAGGTCCCAGGACTCGGCAATCAGCTTCACCTGCGAGAGCACCGGGTCCTGCGCCATCGCCGCGAGGAAGGCGCTGGGCGAGCTGCCGTTCTCCCGGGTGAGCGTGGTGGCGAGGTCGAAGCGGAAGCCGTCGACGTGCATCTCCTCGGCCCAGTAGCGCAGGCTGTCCATGATGAGCGCGAGCACCGCGGGATGGCTGGCGTTCAGCGAGTTGCCGGTGCCGGTGGTGTCGGCGTAGTGGCGCAGGTTGTGCGGATCGAGCCGGTAATAGGCGAGGTTGTCGATGCCGCGGAAGCTGAGCGTCGGCCCATGGTGGTCGCCCTCCCCGGTATGGTTGTAGACCACGTCGAGGATCACCTCGATGCCGGCCGAGTGCAGCGTCTTCACCATGGTCTTGAACTCGCCCAGCGTGCCGGTCGAGGAGTAGCGCATTTCCGGGGCGAAGTAGCCGATGCTGCTATAGCCCCAGTAGTTGCGCAGCCCGTGCTGCAGCAGGCGCCGCTCGTCGACGAAGGCGTGGACCGGCAGCAGCTCCACCGCGGTCACTCCCAGGCGCTTCAGGTGCTCGATCGCCGCCGCCGAGGCAAGCCCGGCGTAGGTGCCGCGCAGCTGCTCTGGCACGCCGGGGTGGCGCTGCGTGAACCCTTTCACGTGCAGCTCGTAGATGAGGGTGTCCTGCCACGGCGTGCGCGGCGGCCGGTCGCCGCCCCAGCTGAAGGCCGGATCGACGACCCGCGAGCGGCCCATACCGGCCGAGACCTGGCCGGCGAGGAGACGCGCGTACGGATCCAGGAGCACGCGGTTCGGATTGAAGCGGTGGCCGCGCTCGGGCGCCTGCGGGCCGTGCACGCGGTAGCCGTAGAGCAGGCCAGGCCGCGCTTCCGGCAGGTAGCAGTGCCAGACGAAGCCGCTGCGCTCGGTGAGCTCGATGCGCTCGATCTCGCGCCGACCCTTCGGGTCGAACAGGCACAGCTCGACGCGCTCGGCGTGCTCGGAGGCCGTCCCAGGTCGCCCCGAGCGGGCGCGCACGGCCCCGCCAGACGGAGCTGGGAGCGACGATGCTTCGCGCGGGCGCCTCCACAGCGCCCAAGCTTATTCGGAAATGGTCCGGGGCGGGACGGCTGGCGCAAACGCCAGGCAGAACAAGAGGATTTTCAGGTCAGGTGCCGGCCCATACCGCTTGCGCGACCAGCGCGAGCCGCCGGCGCTCGGAGAGCACCCGGGCGGTGTAACGCGCCTCCTCGTCCCAGGCGGCGCCATTGTAGTACTGCAGCCCCGCTTCGAGCGACCCGGTGCGGCGCACGTACTCCCGCAGGATCTGCGTGCCGACGGCGATATTGCTCTCCGGGTCGAGCACCGCGTCCTCCCCGCCGTGGGCGGCGAGCTTGTCGAGGTGGTACTTGGGGATG
>JAQSVY010000277.1 GCA_029266935.1 Burkholderiales bacterium | reverse complement strand
GTTTTCGCGGTCTTCATCGCCGTCATCGCCTGCCGCATGGGCCTGCTCGTCTCGCGCGACGCGCGCAGCGTCGGCGAGAACACGACCTCCACCGTCGTGCAGTGCATCGTCTCGGTGATCGTGCTCGACGCGATCTTCGCCGTCGGCCTGCAGCGGCTGGGGATCTGATGAGCGAGTCGGTCCTCAGCTTCGAGTCGGTGGCGACGCGCCTCGGCGCCGCCGTGGTGCACGCGGGGGTCAGCTTCGCGGTCGGGCGCGGCGAGCTCGTGGCCCTCATCGGTGCAAGCGGCACCGGAAAGTCGGTGCTGATGAAGGAGGCGATCGGGCTGCTGCGACCCGTCTCCGGCCGCATCGAGCTCCTCGGCACCGACGTCTGCCGCGCCGGCAGTCGAGAGATGAACGCGCTGCGAAAGCGCTTCGGCGTGCTGTTCCAGGACGGCGCGCTCTTCTCCTCGCTCACCGTGGCCGAGAATGTCGCCGTGCCCTTCCACGAGCACACCGACCTGCCCGACGCGCTCATCGCCCCGCTCGTGGGCTTCAAGCTCTCGCTCGTCGGGCTCGCCGCCGACGCGGGCGCCAAGGCCCCGTCCGAGCTCTCCGGCGGCATGCGCAAGCGCGTCGCGCTGGCGCGGGCGCTGGCGCTTGAGCCGGAGATGCTCTTCCTCGACGAGCCGACCTCGGGCCTCGACCCGGTCAACGCGCGCGCCTTCGATCACCTGGTGCGGGTGCTGCGCGACGGCCTCGGCCTCAGCGTGCTGCTGGTGACGCACGATCTCGACACCCTTTCCATCGTCGACCGGGCGGTCGTACTCTCTGCGGGGAAGGTCATCGCCAACGGCCCGGTGGCGGAAGTGCGGCGGACGCCGGATCCGTGGATCCGGGAGTACTTCTCGACAAGAGTCTGAAAGGGACGGCATGGAATCCGAAGCGAGATATGCGCTGGTGGGGACGGTGGTGCTGGTGTTGATCGCCGCGATGGTGGTGGCGATCGTCTGGCTGCGGCGCGCCGGCGGCACAGACGACACCAACCCATACAAAATCTACTTCGCGCGCCAGTCGCTCGACGGCCTGCAGCTCAGAAGCGACGTGAAGATGCGCGGTATCGTGGTCGGCTCGGTCGACTCGTTCCGCATCTCGATGTGGAAGAAGGGCTCGGTCGAGGTGGTGATCCGCGTCCAGGATCAGGCGCCGGTGCGCGAGAGTACCAAGGCGGTGGTCGAGCGCCAGCTCGTCACCGGCCTCGCCAGCATCCGCCTCGTTACGAGCGACGAGGAGAGCCCCCTCCTCACCACGGTGCCCGAGACCGAGCCGTACCCGGTGATCGCCGAGGGCGAGTCGGACTTCGAGCAGCTCTCGCAGTCAGCCAACCAGCTCGCGGTGAAGGCGGGCGAGACGCTTAACCGCCTGAACGCCATGCTGACCGAAGAGAACCGCGCCTCCTTCACGCGTGCACTCGCCAACTTCGAGCGCCTCGCGGCGACCGCCGAGCGCGGCCTGAGGGGCCTCGACCGCACGCTCGACTCGGTCGACCAGACGCTCGCCTCCGTGTCGGCCGCGGCCGAAGAGCTCCAGGCCCTGGGAGCCGAGCTCTCCGCGAGCAGCGCCAGGCTTGCGGCGCGTTACGACGACCTTGGCAAGGAATCGGGCGCCGCCGTGGGCGATGTGCGCGCCTCGGTGAACCGGATGGCGGAAGACGTGGCGAAGCTCTCGGCGCGCGCCGACGCCGTGCTGGCAACGAGCAACGCGGAGATCGGCAGCACTGCGCACGAGCTCCGCCTCGCTGCGCGCTCGCTCGGTGCCGCGGCGCGGCGCTTCCGCGACCCGCGCGCCATCCTGGTCGGTCCGGCGCCCGGCGACTTCGGCCCGGGCGAAGCCAGATGAGGGTTTCTTCCGCCCTCCTCGCCCTTCTGCTCGCGGCCTGCGCGCCCTTTGGCGACAGCAAGCAGGCGCACCGCTACCATGTCCTCGAGCCCAAGAGCGGAAAAGCGGCGAGCCTGCCGGTGCGCGTAGCCGGCGTGACCGCGTCGAGCTTCTACGACAGCGATGCCATCGCCTACAGCCGCTCGCCGGGGACGCGCGGCTACTATCAGCTCAACAGCTGGACCGAGCCGCCGGCGCGGCGCATCGGCGAGCTTCTTGCTCGTCAATCCGAAGACAAGGGCCCGGTGCTCAGCCTTCACCTCTTCGAGATGTACCACGACGCGGCGAGCTCGCCCGGGACGGTGCGCGTGTCGCTGGCGGCAGAGCTTCCCGGCAGGAAGAAGATCTTTACCGCCACGGCAGCAGCCGCAAGCTTCGATGCGCAAGGCGCGGTCAAGGGCTTCAACGAGGCGATCGGCGGCATCCTCGACGAAATCGAGACATGGATCCGGTCCAACTGAGCGTGCGCGAGGTCCTCGCCGGAAAAGCGACCGGCGAGGCGCCGGTCACGGTCAAGGGCTGGGTGCGCACGCGCCGCGACTCCAAGGCGGGGTTCTCCTTCATCCACCTCTCGGACGGCTCTTCCTTTCATCCAGTGCAGGTAGTGACGCCAAAACATCTGTCCAACTATGAAAAGGAAGTCTTGCATCTGACTTCCGGCTGCGCCATCGAAGCCACGGGCACGATCGTGCCGTCGCCGGCCAAGGGCCAGCCTTTCGAGATGCAGGCGAGTGTGGTGAAGGTGATCGGCTGGGTCGAGGACCCGGATCACTATCCGATCCAGCCCAAGCCGCACTCACTCGAGTTCCTGCGCGAGGTGGCGCACCTGCGCCCGCGCACCAACGTCATCGGCGCGGCGACGCGCGTGCGCCACACGCTCGCGCGGGCGATCCACCGCTTCTTCCACGAGCAGGGCTTCTTCTGGGTCAACACGCCGATCATCACCGCCGCCGACGCCGAAGGCGCCGGGGCGCTGTTCCGCGTCTCGACGCTGGATCTGGCGAATCTGCCCCGGGGTGAAGACGACAGGATCGATTTCTCGAAGGACTTCTTCGGCCGCGAGGCCTTTCTCACCGTCTC
>JAQSVY010000276.1 GCA_029266935.1 Burkholderiales bacterium | reverse complement strand
CCAGCCGCCAGTACCCGTTCATCCGCTTCCTCGTCGACCCCAAGGAGAAGCTGCACCGGCTCGCAGTCGAGGCGAAGGGCCT
Organism: Burkholderiales bacterium; assembly: GCA_029266935.1. GTDB lineage: Bacteria > Pseudomonadota > Gammaproteobacteria > Burkholderiales > SG8-39 > SCGC-AG-212-J23. The sequence goes on along the minus strand of JAQSVY010000276.1, from coordinate 3,554 downwards.
CTTCTACGGCAAGCTCGACCTCACGATCGAGGCGGGCGAGAAGATAGCGATCGTCGGCCCGAACGGCGTCGGCAAGACGACCCTGCTGCGGACTCTCGCGGGACAGCTGAAGGGAAACGTCAAATGGGCGGAGAAGGCGCGCCTGGGCTATTGGCCGCAGGACGCCTCGGAAGAGCTCTCCGTGGACGAAACCCTGGCGGAGTGGATGGGCCGCTGGCGCCGCAAAGAGCGCGACCAGGACGAACTCATCGTGCGCGCCACCCTCGGCCAGCTCCTCTTCTCGGGCGACGACCAGAAGAAGTCCCTCAAGGTCATCTCCGGCGGCGAGGCGCAGCGCATGATGATCGGCCGGCTGGTGCTCGACATGCCGAACGTGATGCTGCTTGACGAGCCCACCAACCACCTCGACATGGAGTCGATCGAGTCGCTGAATGGCGCGCTCGACAAGTATCCCGGCACCCTCGTCTTCGTCTCGCACGACCGCGAGTTCGTGTCCTCGCTCGCCACGCGCGTCATCGAGCTAAAGCCGAACGCAGAGTTCAATGACTTCCGCGCGACCGAGACCGCGGAGCTTGCAGCCGCTTAAGTAGTTCGCTCCGCGACCGCATCGCCCCAGGGCGACATCACCTCGGTGCAGCCCATGTTGAGCTCGCCCTCGCGCAGCACGCCCGCGGGGACGGCGAAGGCGTAAGGGAAGCATAGGCGCCGAGCGGTGCGCACTGGGAAGGCCGCTTCGAGCTCACGCAGCTCGCGGGCGGGCATCGACAGGTCGGCGATCACGGGGCGCGTGCCGCTCATGTCGATGCGCGGGTGGTGGAACGCCGCCTCGAAGCTCATGCCGTGGTCGATGAGGAACGAGGCGAGCTGCATCACCGTGCCGACGATCTTGCGCCCGCCCGAGGCGCCGATGGCGAAGCGCGCGCCGTCTGCATTCTCGCCGATCGCCGGGCAGTAGTTGCCGAGGCAGCGCTTGCCGGGCGCGAGCGAGTTCGGCTTCCCCGGCTCCGGGTCGAACCACATGATGCCGTTGTTGAGCAGCGCCCCGGTCGAGGGCGAGACGACGCGCGAGCCGAAGATGGAAAGGAGCGTCTGCGTCACCGCGCACAGGTTGCCCTGGCGGTCGACGACGCTGAAATGCGTGGTGCACGCGGGCGGGGCGCCGGGCGCCTCGCGGTCGCCGGACTGCCTGAGGCGCTGCGTCCACGCGGCCTCGAGTGCCCGGGCATAGTCGGCGTACGACGGCTTATTCACATCAGTCAGTATTTGCAGCGCGTGCGCGAGCGCCGGGCCGCCGGTCATGCCGGGCGCGGCGAAGACGCGGCCGCCGCGGTAGGCGACTTCCAGGGGTTCTGCAAGCTGAGCGCGATAAGCAGAAAGGTCTGCCAGTGAAAGGCAGCCGCCTTTGTCGCGCACGTCTTTCGCCATCGCCGCGCCGACGTCGCCGCCGTAGAGGGCCTTCGGCCCGTCGCGCGCGATCGCTTCGAGGGTCGCGGCGAGCCGGCGCTGGTCGAGGCGCTTCTCGGTCAGTGCGGTCCAGGTGCCGAGGATCGGCCAGCGCTTGTCCTCGAGGAACATCGCGGCCGCGTCGGGATCGGCGGCGAGCCCGCGCGCGGCGGAAGCGATGAGCAGGCCCGAGTACCAGTCGGCCCGCATGCCTTCGGCGGCGAGCGCGGCGGCGGGCGCGACGAGCTCGCGCCAGGGCACGCGGCCGAAGCGCTCGTGCGCGAGTGCCATGCCGGCGACGACGCCGGGCACCGCGACCGCGGTGGCGCCCTGCACGTTGCGATCGTCTTTCACCAGCGGCCAGGCGAAGAGATCCATCGCCTTGCCTTCGCCCGCGAGCGGATAGTCGGCCGGGTCCAGCGCGCGCGGCGAGCGCATGCCGTAGTCGACGACGTGCGCCTTCTGCTCTTTTGCGCGCCACAGGACCATGCAGCCGCCCGCGGCCACGCCGCTCATCCACGGCTCGACCACGCCCAGCGCAAACGACGTGGCGACCGCGGCGTCGATCGCATCGCCACCCGCCTCGAGCACGGCGGCGCCGACCTCGGCCGCGCGGCGATGCTGCGACGCCACCACGCCGCCGCGCGTCGCGGTTACCGGCTTGCGGACGACCTGAGAGTCGGAAAAGTAGTCTGTAGGTTGCAGCAGAAAGGGCTTAACCGGCTTCTCTTAATACATAGCCCGCAACTTCCGCGTGCGTGGCGAACCACACGCCCTGCTGCGCCTTCGCGTGGCTGATGAGCGCTTCCAGGATCCACACGCGCGAGCGGTAGCCGCTGATGTGCGGGTGCATCGTCACCTGGAAGAGGCCGCCCTCCTTGTACGCGGCGTCGAACTCGCGCTTGAAGATGTCGAACACGTCCGCGGGCGGCGTGTAGGGGCGCAGCGACGCGAAGCGGTTCATGTTGAAATACACCGCGTCGTCGCGGATCCACTCCACCGGCAGCTCGACCACGCCGGTCGGCTTGCCGTTGAGCTCAAGCTCGTAGCAGTCCACGTCCGCCATGAGCGAGGAGTCGTAGACGAGGCCCATCTCCTTCGTGATGGCGAGCGTGTTCGGGCTGAAGTCCCAGGACGGGGTGCGGATGCCGACCGGGCGCACGCCCGTGACGCGCTCGAGGACGTCGGCGGAGCGCATCTGCAGGTCGCGCTCGGCCTCGCGCGGCAGGTCGGAGTTGCGCTCGTGGATCCAGCCGTGGATGGCGACTTCGTGGCCTTCGGCCACCACGCGCTTCTGCTCGTCGGGGTAGAGGAGCGCGGTGACGGCGGGCACGAAGAAACTGGCCGGTGTTCCATGTTTTTTTAGTATTTCAAGAATGCGCGGGATGCCCTGCCGGTTGCCGTACTGGCCCTGCGAGAGCCGCCCGATCGATTCGCCCGCCTCGCGCAGCTCGTTGGTCTCGTGGTCGGAGTCGAACGAGAGCGCCACCGCGCAGCGCGCGCCGCCCGGCCAGCGCTGCGGCCGCAGCGGCCGCCCGGCGCGCACGCGGTTGACGATGCCGCGCCAGCGCTCCTCCGGCCACTGCCAGGGCAGGAGGTCGGGGCCTTCGCTCTTCATTTCTTCGCTTTGATCTTCCGCGCGAGATCGTTGATGAACGCCGATTCCTTTGCCACGAATTTCGCGAACTCGGCGGGCGGCATGCCGACCGCCTCGAGGCCCTGCGCGTCGAACTGCTTGAGCGTGTTCTCGTCCTTCAGCGCCTTGACCATCTCGGCGTGCAGGCGCGAGACGACCTCGGGGGGCGCACCCGCCGGAAGCCACAGGCCGAACCAGTTGATGAGGTTGTAGTCCTTGAAGCCCGCCTCCTGCATCGTCGGCACGTCGGGCAGCCCCTTCCAGCGCTTTGCGCCGGTGAGCGCGAGCACCTTCGCCTTGCCGGTCTTCTGGTGGTGCTGCGCGGCGATCTGCGTGCCGACGAAGAAGAGGTCGATGCGACCGGCGAAGAGATCGTTCATCACCTCCGCCACGCCCTTGTAGGGCACCAGCGCGATGTCGACGCCGGCCATCGCCTTCATCACCTCCGCCGGGATGTGGCTCGCGGTGCCGATGC
>JAQSVY010000275.1 GCA_029266935.1 Burkholderiales bacterium | reverse complement strand
TGCGGGCCGTGATCGCCCCCCATGCAATCGACGGCGACGGTGATCAGCGGGCTACTCTTCTTTGGACTTGACGACCTTCTTGCCGCGGTAGAACCCGGTAGGGCTGACGTGGTGGCGCAGGTGCGTCTCGCCGCTCGTCGGCTCCACCGCGATCGCCGGGCCGCTCAGGTGATCGTGCGAGCGGTGCATGCCGCGCCGCGACGGCGACTTCTTGTTCTGCTGGACTGCCATGTGTGACTCCTTCTCGGTATCAGTGCTTGCCGCGCATCAAGCCGCGCAGGCCGGCGAACGGCGAAATCCTTTCGTCTGCACGCTGCCCGGCGCCCGCCGCGCAGCCTTCGTGCCGCGGCGCGTACGGCAGCTCGAGGATGAGCTGGTCCTCGATCAGGTCGCGCACCGGCATTTCCTTCCCCGCCAGCACGCGATCGGGCGCATGCGCATCGGCCGGCTCGGCGTCGATCTCCGCCTGCGAGGCCGCGAGCACCAGCACCTCATCGGCGCCCACCTCGAACGGCATCGGCTCGAGGCAGCGCTGGCAGCGCAGCTCCAGCGTTCCCTGCAGGCTCAGCCGCAGGCCCGGGCGGCCGCGCTCGTCGCGCGTGCCCTCGAGCTCGTAGGCGATCTCCCCCGCATCCGAGGCGAGCATGTCGCGCAGCCGCGGCAGCTCGCGCACCGGCCAGCGCCCCTTCTGCCTTGCCCCTGCCGTCGCGAACTCGAAGCCATCGATCAGCGGCTGGTGCGACATAAAGCGGCGGATGATAGCATTTTGGAATTCCCTCGTCATAACAAAGTGATGGCTCAGCCGCGGCGCCTCGTGCTCGCCTCGACCTCGCGCTACCGCAAGGAGCTGCTCGGGCGGCTGGGCCTCGCCTTCGAGGTCGCCGCGCCCGAGGCCGACGAGTCGCCTCTGCCGGGAGAATCCCCGGCCGAATTGGCGCTGCGGCTTGCGGTATTGAAGGCGCGCTCGGTGCGCGCCGCGAATGCGCTCATCATCGGCAGCGATCAGTCCGCAGCGCTCGAGGGGCGCCTCCTCGGCAAGCCGGGAAGCCACGACGTGGCGCTGTGCCAGCTGCGCGAGCTGAGCGGCAAGGCGGCCGACTTTCACACCGCAGTCGCTCTTCTGGATTCGAACACCGGTTCCATCGAATCGCGCGTGGTCGCCTGCCGGGTGACTTTCCGCAGCCTCGACGAGCGGCGCATCGAGGCCTACCTGCGCCGCGAGCAGCCCTACGACTGCACCGGCAGCGCCAAGGCCGAAGGGCTGGGCATCGCGCTCATCGCGCGCATCGAGACCGAGGACCCGACCTCCCTCATCGGCCTGCCGCTCATCGCGCTCACCGAGCTCCTCGAGTACGCGGGCATGCCTGCCGTCTAGGCTGGTGATGGTTTGATTCTCTACGCCATTCCGACGCCGCTGGGAGCGTCGCCCGAGCAGTCCTTGCCGGCGTCCGCGCTGCACACCGTAAGAGGACTGAATGACTTCGTCGTGGAGAACGCGAAGAGCGCCCGCGCCTTCCTCGGGGCGCTGGGCGTGCCGGTGCGCGACCTGAACATCAGGACGATCGACGGGGATCCGCGCCGCCTGCTGCAGCCTCTGCGCGAGAATCGACCCTTGGGCTTGCTCTCCGAGGCCGGCTGTCCCGCCATCGCGGACCCGGGCGCCGCGCTCATCGAGGCGGCGCACCGCGAAGGCTTCAAGGTCGTGCCGCTGGTCGGCCCCTCTTCCATCGTCCTCGCGCTGATGGCTTCTGGGCTCGAGGGCCAGCGCTTCGCCTTCTGCGGCTACCTTCCGCGAGAACCGAAAGATCGGGAAAGAAGAATTCGCGAGCTCGAGGCGCGCTCGCGCAAGGAACGCGAAACCGAGATCGTCATCGAGACGCCGTACCGCAACGACGCGCTCTTCGCCGCACTGCTCGCGGCATGCGCGCCGACCACGCGGCTGTGCGTCGCGGCGGACCTGACGCTTCCCGGAGAAAACGTCGCCACCCGGAGGGTCAGTGAATGGCAAGGCACCGCCGGCCCGGGCAAGCGGCCGGCCGTGTTCCTGCTGCTAGCGGATGTCCGGTGAGGCCCTGAGCACGAGCTCCGCGAGCGCCGAGGCGGCGCCGGCGCCGAAGCGGCGCGCGAACTTCTCGGCAATGTTCTCTTTTTTCGTGAAGTCGACGATTAGGTCGGCCTTGATCACCTCGCGCGCGACGTACTCCATGCTGCCGATGCCGTCCGCCAGCCCCAGGTCGATACTCTTCTGCCCGGTCCAGATGAGGCCGCTGAACATGTCGGGGGTTTCCTTGAGGCGCGGGCCGCGCCCCTCGCGCACCACGGCGATGAACTGCTGGTGGATGTCGTCCACCATCTCGCGCGCATGCTTGACGTCGCTCTCGTCGACCGGCGAGAAGGGATCGAGCATGCCCTTGTTCTTGCCCGCGGTGATGAGGCGCCGCTCGATGCCGAGCTTGTCCATGAGGCCGGTGAAGCCGAAGCCGTTCATCAGCACGCCGATCGAGCCGACGATGCTCGCTCTTCCGACGTAGATGCGGTCGGCACCGGCGGCGACGAAGTAGCCGCCCGAGGCGCAGACGTCCTCGACCACCGCATAAAGCGGGATTTCGGGATATTTCTTGCGCAGGCGCCGCATCTCGTCATAGATGGTCTGCGCCTGCACCGGGCTGCCGCCGGGGGAGTTGATGCGCACCACCACGCCCCGGGTGTTGCGGTCCCTGAAGGCCTCGAGGAGCGCGCTGTTGATGCGCTCGGCGCTGGCGTCGGCGCCCGGTGCGATCAGACCGCTTACCTCGACCATCGCAGTGTGCTTGCGCGTACCGGTCACCTCGTGTCCTTTCCAATCGAAAGCTGCGAGGAGCACGATGGTGATGTAAGCGAAGGTGAGCAGCTTGAAGAAAATGCCCCAGAGGCGCGTGCGCCGCTGCTCTTTCAGCGCCGCCGTCGCGAGCTTCGTCACCAGCTCGCGTTCCCACTGCCCGCCGTTTTCAGTCATCCTCGAACCCCATGAAGTAGACGTT
>JAQSVY010000022.1 GCA_029266935.1 Burkholderiales bacterium | reverse complement strand
CTCGACCGCGTCCCATTCGACGCCGTTGATGCCGGAGACGCCGAGGTCCTCGACGCGGGTGAGCAGGTGGTGCAGGCCGTGGCCGAACTCGTGGAAGAGGGTGAGCACCTCGTCGTGCGTGAAGAGCGCCGGCTTTGTTCCCACCGGCCGCGAGAAATTGCAGTTGAGGTAAGCGACCGGCGTCTGCAGGCGCGCGTCTTTCCTGCGCCGCGTGATCGCGTCGTCCATCCAGGCGCCCCCGCGCTTGGTCTCGCGCGCATAGAGGTCGACGTAGAACTGCCCGATGAGGCTGCCGGCGGCGTCGCGGATGTCGAAGAAGCGCACGTCGGGATGCCAGGTCTCTGCCTTCGCTTCGCCGATCCTGATGCTGTAGAGCGTCTGCGCGACGCGGAAAAGCCCCTGCATCACCACGTCCTCTGGGAAGTACTGCTTCACTTCCTGGTCCGAGAACGCATAGCGCTGCACGCGCAGCTTCTCCGCCACGTAGGCAAGATCCCAGGCCTGGAGATCATGCAGTTGCAGCTCTGACCGTGCGAACTCGCGCAGCTCCGCTGCATCCTTCTCCGCGAACGGGCGCGCGCGCCGCGCCAGGTCGTCGAGGAAGGCGAGCACCTCGGCGGGCGACTTCGCCATCTTCGGCACCAGCGAGACCTCGGCGAAGTTCGCATAACCGAGCAGCTGCGCCAGCTCGTGGCGCAGGGCGACGATGCGCGCGACGTGCGCGGTGTTGTCCCATTCCGGCTTGCCGAACTCGGAGGCGCGCGTCACGCTTTCCCGGTACATCGTCTCGCGCAGGCTGCGGTCGTCGGCGTACTGCATCACCGGCAGGTAGGACGGCGCGTGCAGCGTGAACTTCCATCCTTCCTTTTCGTCCTTCTGCGCCGCCTCGCGCGCCGCCTGGAGCACGTCGTCCGGAAGGCCGGCGATCCGGGTCTTGTCGACGACAACGCTGTAGGCATTGGTGGCATCGAGCACGTTCTCCGAGAACTTCGCCGCGATGCGCGCCAGCTCCTCCTGGATCTCGGCGTAGCGCTTCTTCTCTGCGGCCGGCAGCTCGGCGCCGCCGAGGCGGAAATCGCGCAGAGCGTTTTCGATGATTTTTTTTCGGGCGGTGCTGAGCTGCGCAAATGCAGCCGACGCTCTCAGTTCCTTGTATTTTTCGAAAAGCTCCTGGTTCTGGCCGAGCTCCGTGAAGTACTGCGTGATCTTCGGCAGGTTGGCGTTGTAGGCCTCGCGCAGCGGCGGGCTGTCGAGCACCGCATGCAGATGCGCGACCTGGCCCCAGGCGCGCCCGATGCGCTCGTTCGCGTCCTCGAGCGGCGACACGAACTGGTCCCACGTGGCGGGGACGATGGCAACGTTCTTGATGACTTCCCGCCCCTGGGCGAGAAGCTGGTCGACGGCGGGCGCGACATGCTGCGGCTTGATGTCGACAAAACGCGGCAGTCCGGAAAAATCCAGAAGGGGGTTGTTAACTTGCAGCACGCAGGCAGTTCTCCAGAAGCATGGCAATGGTCATGGGGCCGCACCGCGTCGAAGTCGACGTCGCCGGCGAGCTTGCCGTCGGCGCCGCGGTTGACGCCCACGTCGATCACGCAGGCACCGGGTTTGACCATCTCGCGGGTAACGAGTTTCGCCCGGCCCGCGGCGGCAATCAGTATGTCGGCGCTGCGGGCGACGTTTTCAAGGTCTTTCGTTTTCGAGTGGCAGATCGTCACCGTCGCGTCCTTTTGCAGCAGCAGCAGCGCGAGCGGCTTGCCGACGATGTTGGAGCGGCCGATCACTACCGCGCGGCTGCCCGCCACCGGGACGCGGGAATGCTCGAGCAGGCGCATCACGCCGGCCGGCGTGCAGGGCACGAACCCGGGCGCGCCGGTAACGAGGGCGCCGAGGTTCATGGCGTGGAAGCCGTCGACGTCCTTGGCGGGCGAAACCAGCGCAAGTACGCGCGCCGCATCGACGTGGCGCGGCAGCGGCAGCTGCACCAGGATGCCGTGGATTGCGGGATCGGCATTGAGCGCCTCGATTCTCTGCAGCAATTCGGCCTGGCTGACCGATGCCTTGAACTCGAAGACCTTCGATTGCACCCCGGTTTCCTCGCAGGCGAGCGTCTTGTGGCGGACGTAGACGCGCGAGGCCGGATCGTCGCCGGCGAGGATCACGGCGAGGCCGGGCCTTATGCCGCGCTGCGCAAGATGCGAAACGCCTTCCTTGACGCGCACGCGCACTGTGGCCGCGAGTGATTTCCCGTCGAGGATCCGCGCCGCCATGGGGGGTGCGCAGTCTAGCATTGCAGAGGTTTTCTGGTTAAGCTTGCCGCGCCCCCCGCAGCGAATCTTCGGAAGCCAAGCCATGTCCGCCGTTCCCCAATCTCCCGCGGCCAACGATCCTGACGCCCTAGAGACCCAGGAGTGGCTCGACGCCATGGAAGCGGTGCTCGAGCGCGAGGGTCCGGAGCGCGCGCATTTCCTGCTCGAGCGCCTGGTCGACAAGGCGCGCCGCTCGGGCGCCTACATTCCGTTCTCGGCCAACACGGCGTACATCAACACCATTCCGACGCACATGGAGGAGCGCTCGCCGGGCGACGCGGCGCTCGAGGAGCGCATCCGCTCGTACTGCCGCTGGAACGCCATGGTGATGGTGGTGCGCGCGAACCACAGCGACGACGAGCTGGGCGGCCACATCGCGAGCTTCGCCTCGGTGGGCACCATGTTCGGCATCGGGCAGAACCATTTCTGGCACGCGCCGCACGAGGGCCACGGCGGCGATCTCATCTACTTCCAGGGCCATTCGTCGCCGGGCGTGTACGCGCGCGGGCTGCTCGAAGGGCGCCTGACCGAGGAGCAGCTCGACAATTTCCGGCGCGAGGTCGACGGCAGGGGCGTGTCCTCGTACCCGCATCCCTGGCTGATGCCCGATTACTGGCAGTTCCCCACGGTGTCGATGGGCCTGGGGCCGATCCAGGGCATCTACATGGCGCGCTACCTGAAGTACCTCGAGGCGCGAGGCCTGGCGCAGACGGCGAACCGCAAGGTCTGGGTGTTCTGCGGCGACGGCGAAATGGACGAGCCCGAGTCGATGGGCGCCATCGGCATGGCGGTGCGGGAGAAGCTCGACAACCTCGTGTTCGTCGTCAACTGCAACCTGCAGCGGCTCGACGGGCCTGTGCGCGGCAACGGCAAGATCATCCAGGAGCTCGAGGCCGACTTCCGCGGCACCGGCTGGAACGTCATCAAGCTGATCTGGGGCTCGTACTGGGACCCGCTGCTCGCGCGCGACAAGGAAGGGCTGCTCCTGCGCATCATGGAGGAGGCGGTCGACGGCGAGTACCAGAACTACAAGGCGAACGACGGCGCTTTCGTGCGCAAGCACTTCTTCGGCAAGCATCCCAAGGTGCTCGAGATGGTCTCGCGCATGACCGACGAGGATATCTGGCGCCTGAACCGCGGCGGCCACGACCCGCACAAGATCTACGCCGCGTATGCCGCGGCGGTGAAGCACCAGGGCCAGCCCACGGTGATCCTCGCGAAGACCATCAAGGGCTACGGCCTGGGAAAGCAGGGCCAGGCGAAGAACCCGACGCACCAGCTTAAGAAAGTCGACACCGGGACCATCCGCGAGATGCGCGACCGCCTGCGGGTGCCGGTGCCCGACGAGAAGCTCGACGAGCTGCCGTTCTACATCCCGCCGCCGGACTCCCCGGAGATGAAGTACCTGCACGAGCGCAGGAAGGCGCTCGGCGGCTACCTGCCGCAGCGCCGGCGCAAGGCCGACCAGGCGCCGGCGGTTCCGCCCCTGAGTGCTTTCGAGCAGATCCTGAAAGGCTCCGGCGAAGGGCGGGAGATCTCGACCACCATGGCGTTCGTGCGCGTCCTCACCGCGCTGATCCGCGACAAGGAGATCGGCAAGCGCATCGTGCCCATCGTCCCGGACGAGGCGCGCACCTTCGGCATGGAAGGCATGTTCCGCCAGCTCGGCATCTACTCCTCCGAGGGGCAGAAGTACGAGCCGGTCGACAAGGACCAGGTGATGTTCTATCGCGAGGACAAGCAGGGCCAGATCCTCGAGGAAGGCATCAACGAGGCGGGCGCGTTCTCCTCGTGGATCGCCGCCGCCACCGCCTACAGCCACTCCAACCTGGTGACGGTGCCGTTCTACATCTTCTACTCCATGTTCGGCTTCCAGCGCGTGGGCGATCTCGCCTGGGCGGCGGCCGACCAGCGCGCGCGCGGGTTCCTCCTCGGCGCGACCGCCGGCCGCACCACGCTGAACGGCGAGGGGCTGCAGCACGAGGACGGCCATTCGCACGTCCTCTCGTCGGTGATCCCGAACTGCGTCTCCTACGACCCCACCTACGGGTACGAGGTGGCGGTGATCGTCCAGGACGGCCTGCGCCGGATGGTGAGGAACCAGGAGGACGTCTTCTATTACCTCACCCTGATGAACGAGAACTACGAGCATCCGGCGATACCGGCGGGTGCCGAGGAAGGCATCCTGAAGGGGATGTATCTCCTGAGGGAGTCGAAACAGAAAGGGAAGATGCGCGTACAGCTGCTCGGCTCGGGCACGATCCTGCGCGAAGTGCTCGCGGCGGCCGACATGCTGGAGTCCGAATGGGGCGTGGCGGCAGACGTCTGGAGCGCGACCAGCTTCACCGAGTTGCGGCGAGACGGCTTGGCCGCCGAGCGCTGGAACCTGCTGCACCCGGAGGCGAAGCCTCGCGTGCCTTACGTCACTAAAGCCTTGCAGGAAAAATCTGGTCCCGTCGTGGCCTCGAGCGACTACATCAAGACCTTCGCCGACCAGATCCGACCCTTCATCCCGCAGGGCCGCAGCTACCGCGTGCTCGGCACCGACGGCTTCGGCCGCTCCGACTCGCGTGCCAAGCTGCGCCACTTCTTCGAAGTCGATCGCTGCTTCGTGGCGATCGCCGCGCTGCGGGCGCTGATGGATTCCGGCGAGCTGAAAGCGAAGACCGTTGCCGATGCCATCAAGAAGTACGACATCAACCCCGACAAGGCCGATCCCACTACCGTATGAACCAGGTCCTCGTCCCGGACATCGGTGATTTCAAGGAGGTCGAGGTCATCGAGGTCCTCGTCAAGCCGGGGGACGCGGTCACCAAGGAGCAGTCGCTCATTACCCTCGAGTCCGATAAGGCGACCATGGAGATCCCCTCGCCCGCGGCCGGGGTGGTGACGGAGCTGAAGATCAAGACCGGCGACAAGGTGTCGAAGGGCTCTCCGATCCTGGTCCTGGACGACAAGAAGCAGGAAGAGAAGAAACCCCAACCGCAGAAACCCCAACCGCAGCCTGAAGCGAAACCCCAACCGCAGCCCGCGGCGCCGGGCCGGGCACAGACCGTCACGGTTCCGGACATCGGTGACTTCAAGGAGGTCGAGGTGATCGAGGTCCTCGTCAAGCCGGGGGACGCGGTCGCCAAGGAGCAGTCGCTCATCACGCTGGAGTCCGACAAGGCGACCATGGAGATCCCCTCGCCCGGCGCGGGGGTGGTGAAGGAGCTGAAGGTCAAGGTCGGCGACAAGGTGGCGAAGGATTCGCCCATCCTGGTTCTCGAAGGCAAGGAAGAGCGCCGCAGCGAAGCCCGCGCGCCCGAGGCCAAGCCTGCGGAGCGGGGGCCGGCCGCGCCCAGGGCCGCCGCCGCACCGGCACCCATCACGAACCCGTCGGCCCGTCCGGTGCCGCGCGAGCCGCGCGAGGAAACGCCGGTGAAGGCGCACGCGAGCCCCTCGGTGCGCAAGTTCGCGCGCGAGCTCGGCGTGCCGCTCGGCCAGGTTGCGGGCAGCGGGCCGAAGGGCCGCGTGCTGCATGCCGACGTCCAGGGATTCGTCAAAGGCGTGCTTTCCAAGGCGCCTGCTCCTGCGGCGAAGGGCGGCGGATCACTTCCCTTCAATCTGCCCGCCTGGCCCGAGGTGGACTTCGCCAAGTTCGGGCCGGTGGAGTCGGTGCCGCTCTCGCGCATCCAGAAGCTGTCCGGCCCCTACCTGCACCGCAACTGGATTTCGATTCCGCACATCACGCAGTTCGACGAGGCCGACATCACCGACCTCGAGGCCTTCCGCAAGGGGCAGACGGCCGAGACCGAGAAGAAGGGCTTCAAGCTCACGATGCTCGCCTTCATGATCAAGGCGTGCGTGACGGCGCTGCGCGAGTACCCGCAGTTCAACGCCTCGCTCGACCGCTCGGGCGAGAACGTCATCATCAAGAAGTACTACCACATCGGCGTCGCCGTCGACACACCCGAGGGCCTGGTGGTCCCGGTGGTGCGGGATGCCGACCGCAAAGGCGTGTTCGATCTCGCCAAGGAACTCGGCGAGATTTCGAAGCTGGCGCGCGACAAGAAGCTCAAGGCCGGCGACCTGCAAGGCGGCACCTTCTCCATCTCCAGCCTCGGCGGCATCGGCGGCACCGCCTTCACGCCGATCATCAACGCGCCGGAGGTGGCCATCCTCGGCGTTTCCCGCTCTTACCTGAAGCCGATCTACTCCGGAAAAAGCGAGAAGGGGGAAGACCTCTTTAAGGCGCGGCTGGTGCTGCCGCTGTCGCTGTCCTATGACCACCGCGTCATCGACGGCGCCACCGCCGCGCGCTTCACGACCTACCTCGTCTCCGTGCTCTCGGACATCCGGAAGTCGCTGCTCTAGATGGCCTCGCTCGAGGTCAAAGTCCCCGACATCGGCGACTTCAAGGATGTCGAGGTGATCGAGGTGCTGGTCAAGCCCGGCGACACCATCGCCAGGGAGCAGTCGCTCATCACCCTGGAGTCCGACAAGGCGACGATGGAAATTCCCTCGCCCGGCGCCGGCGTGGTGAAGGAGATCAGGATCAAGACCGGCGACAAGGTCTCGCAGGGCTCGCCGATCCTCGTCCTGGAACCGTCCGCGGCGCAAGAGAAGCCTGCGGCCAGGGCCGAGCCCGCTCGCGCCGCTGCTGCCCCTACCACGCCGTCCCCTTCGGCGAAGGCCGACATTGAATGCGACGTGCTCGTCCTCGGTGCCGGCCCGGGCGGCTACTCGGCGGCGTTCCGCGCAGCGGATCTTGGCTTGAAGACGGTGCTGGTCGAGCGCTATCCCACGCTCGGCGGCGTGTGCCTGAATGTCGGCTGCATTCCTTCGAAAGCGCTCCTGCACACCGCGGCAGTGATGGACGCGGCCCGCGCGCTCGGGGCGCACGGCATCGCCTTCGGGGAGCCGAAGATCGATCTCGGCAAGCTGCGTGCCTTCAAGGACAAGGTGGTCGGGAAGCTCACCGGCGGCCTTGCCGCGATGGCGAAGATGCGCAAGGTCACCGTACTGGCGGGGATCGGCCGCTTTTCAGATCCAAATCACCTTCTGGTGGAAGGCAAGGAAGGCAGGAGAACCGTCCATTTCGCCTCCGCCATCATCGCCGCGGGCTCCCAGGCGGCGAAGCTGCCGTTCCTCCCCGAGGACCCCCGCATCGTGGACTCCACCGGCGCGCTCGAGCTCGCGCGCGTGCCTAAGCGCATGCTGGTGATCGGCGGCGGCATTATCGGCCTCGAGATGGGTACCGTGTACTCCACGCTCGGTGCTCGCCTCGACGTGGTGGAGATGATGGACGCGCTCATGCTCGGCGCCGACCGCGACCTCGTCGCGGTGTGGCAGAAGTTCAACGCCCCCCGCTTCGACAGCATCATGCTGGGGACGAAGACGACCAAGGCGGAAGCCGGGAAGGAAGGCATCCGGGTCACGTTCGACAAGGGGGAAGCCAAGACCTACGAGATGGTCCTGGTCTCGGTGGGGCGCGTGCCCAACGGGAAGAAAATCGGCGCGGAGAACGCCGGGGTACAGATCACGGACCGAGGGTTCATCGAGACCGACTCACAGATGCGCACGAACGTGCCGCACATCTACGCCATCGGCGACGTCGCGAAGAACCCGATGCTCGCGCACAAGGCGGTGCATGAGGGCCATGTGGCCGCCGAGGCGGCGGCGGGGAAGAAGTCGCACTTCGATGCGCGCGTCATCCCCTCGGTCGCCTATACCGACCCGGAGATCGCCTGGGTGGGCCTTACGGAGGAGGAGGCGAAGAAGGCCGGCACCTCGATCGGCGTGGCGAAGTTCCCCTGGAGCGCTTCGGGTCGCGCCATCGCCAACGCGCGCGACGAGGGTTTCACCAAGCTCGTCTTCGACGCGGAGACGCACCGCGTGCTGGGCGGTGCCATCGTCGGTATGGGGGCCGGCGACCTGGTCAGCGAGATCGCCCTCGCGATCGAGATGGGCGCGGATGCGACCGACATCGGCAAGACCATCCACCCGCATCCGACGCTCAGCGAATCGGTGGGCTTCTCCGCCGAGGTGTTCGAAGGGGTGTGCACCGATATGCCGCCGCAACGCAAGGCGAAGTAATTCAACAAGGTCTTGATGACGCAAGATGACCTGAAACAACGCGTCGCCCAAGAGGCGCTGAAGCACGTCGTCGAGGACGCGGTGGTCGGCGTCGGCTCGGGCTCGACGGTCAACTTTTTCATCGACGCGCTCGCGAGCGTCAAGGGCCGCATCGAGGGCGCCGTGGCTGCCTCGGAAGCGAGCGCCGAGCGGCTGAAGAAGCACGGCATCCGCGTCTTCGACCTGAACAGCGTCAACGAGCTGCCGGTGTACGTCGACGGCGCCGATGAAGTCACCGAGCACCTGCAGATGATCAAGGGCGGGGGCGGGGCGCTGACGCGCGAGAAGATCACCGCCGCGGTGGCGAAGAAGTTCGTCTGCATCTGCGACGCCTCGAAGCTGGTGCCGGTGCTCGGCAAGTTCCCGCTGCCGGTCGAGGTGATCCCGATGGCACGCAGCTACGTCGGGCGCGAGATGCTCAAACGCGGCGCCCAGCCCGAGCTGCGCGCGAACTTCAAGACCGACAACGGCAACCTGGTGCTCGACTGCCGCGGGCTGGTGCTGCTCGATCCGCCGGCGATGGAGGCGGACCTGGACGGCATCGCCGGCGTCGTGACCAACGGCATCTTCGCGCGACGCCCGGCGGACGTCCTCCTCCTCGCGGAAGCCGCCGGGGTAAGGACGCTCAAGAAGAAGACCGCTTAGTTGCGCCGCGACGTCCTGCTGCTGTCGATGGCGGCCTTCGCCAGCGCGGCCAGCTTGCGCGCGACCGATCCGCTGCTGCCGCTGATAGCGGCGGAGTTCGTCACCACCGCCGGCTCGGCTTCGGCGGCCATCACCGCATTCGTGCTGTCCTACGGCCTGCTGCAGGTTGTGTACGGACCGCTCGGCGACCGCTTCGGCCGCGTGCGCACGATCGCCGGGGCTTCGCTCTTATCGGCCTTTGGCTCGGCGGCTTGCGCGCTGGCGCCCAGCCTCGAGGCGCTGGTCGCGGCCCGCTTCGCCTCCGGCGCGACGATCGGCGCGCTGATCCCGCTGGCGCTCGCTTGGATCGGCGACAGCTTCGCGTATGAGCGGCGCCAGGCGGTGCTGGCGCGCTTCCTCATCGGGCAGATGCTCGGCCTCGCCTTCGGCACCGCGCTCGCCGGGTGGATGGGCGAGATCTTCGGCTGGCGGGCGATCTTCGTGGCCTTCGCCGTGCTGTTCATCCTCATCTGCGCCGCGCTCGCGTTCGAGCTCGCGCGTAACCCGCTCGCGACGCAGGGCACTGCCGCGCGGCCATTCGTCCGTGGGATCGTGCGCCTGCCGCGCCTGCTCGCCGAGCCGCCCGTGCGCCGGCTGCTCGCCACGGTGCTCGCCGAGGGCCTGCTCATGTCCGGGGCATTCGCCTTCGTTGCCGTCTACTTGCAGCAGCGCCATCACGTCGGCCCGGGGCTGGCCGGCACGCTGGTAGCGGCGTACGCCGGCGGCGGGCTGCTCTATGCGGCGGTGGCACGGCGCGCCGTCGCCGCGCTCGGTGAGCGCGGCCTCGTCGGCGTCGGCGGCGCGGCACTCGCGCTCGGCTTCGGCGGGCTCGCTGTCTCGCCCTGGACGGCGTCGTCGACGTTGTGCATCGCCGTCGTGGGCGTGGGCTTCTACATGATGCACACGACGCTGCAGACGCATGCCACCCAGGTGGCGCCCGAGGAACGCGGCTCGGCCGTGGCGCTTTTCGCCGCCGCGCTCTTCCTCGGTGGGGCGAGCGGCGTGTGGCTTGCGGCGCAGGCGATCGATGCGATCGGCCTTGCTCCGGTGTTCGCCGCGGCGGCGGTCGGCCTCGCTATCCTCAGCGCCGTAGTGCGCCGGCGCCTGCCTGCGCGGCATGCGCGGCGATGACGTCGGCGACGCAGGCGGTGAGCTTGACGGCGTAACCGAGATCGAGGAATTCGTTCGGACCATGGGCGTTGGAGTGCGGCCCGAGCACGCCGGTGATGAAGAACTGCGCCTGCGGGAACTTCGCGCCGAGCATTGCCATGAACGGGATCGTGCCGCCTTCGCCCATCCACATGACGTCTTTGCCAAAATGCTTCCTCGAGGCAGCACCCAATGCTTGCTGCAGCCATGGCACTGTCTGCGGCGCGTGCCAGCCGGTGGCCGCCTGCCCGGCCTCGAAGCGCACCCGCGCTCCGTAGGGCGGGTCGGCCTCGAGGATCTGCTTCACGCGCTGCGCCGCCGCCTGCGCATCGACCGGGGGCGGAATCCGCAGCGAGAGCAGGAGCTCGGTCTTCGGCCGCAGCACGTTCCCGGCATTGGCCCGCGGCGGCAGCCCTTCGGCGCCAGTGACTGCGAGCATCGGGCGCCAGCTGCGGTTGAGCACCAGCTCGGCAGCCTCGCCAAGCATCGGCTGCATCCCCGGCACGAAGGGAAACTTGCGCCAGGCCTGCTCGCCCAGCACCTCGGCGGCGAGCTTCGCCTGCGCCACGCGCTCGGCCGGGATGGCGGCATGCAGCGCCTTGTCCTTGACCATTCCCGTACGCGAGTCGTCGAGCCGGTCGAGCAGGGCGCGGGCGATGCGGAAGCTCGATGCCACCACGCCGCTCGCGTCGCCGGAATGCACGCCTTCGGTGAGCACCTCGATGCTCAGCACGCCATTCACCAGCCCGCGCAGCGACGTGGTGCCCCAGAGCTGCTCGTAGTTGCCGCAGCCCGAATCGAGGCCGATCACCAGATCCGGCTTGCCGATCCTCGGAGAAAGCGCCTCGAGGTACGCGGGAAGATCGTAGCTGCCGCTCTCTTCGCAGCACTCGATGAGCATCACGCAGCGCGCGTGCGGGCGCTTCTGCTCCTGCAGGGCGCGCAGCGCGCCGAACGCCGCGAACACCGCGTAGCCGTCGTCGGCACCGCCGCGGCCATAAAGGCGGCCCTTCTCGATGACCGGCGTCCACGGCCCCAGGGCTTCGCGCCAGCCGCTCATCTCTGGTTGCTTGTCCAGGTGGCCGTACAAGAGGACTGTGCCGTTCGATTCTTTCCTGCTCGGTTCTATTTGAACCAGGAGAAGCGGCGTCCTGCCCTCCAGTCGCACGACCTCGAGGCTCATGCCTTGCAGCGGATGCGCTTTGCACCAGCGCGCTGCGAGCTGCACCGCCGCCTCGATGTGGCCGTTTCTCTGCCAGTCGCTGTCGAAGTGCGGCGACTTCGCCGGGATGCGGATGTACTCGATGAGGGCGGGGACGATCTCCTCGTCCCAGAACTGCGAGATCTTCACCGCTACGTCGAAGGTGGAACGTACCCCGAGGCTGAGTCGGCGCCGCCGCCGAAGAAGTGGCGCTCGGTCTGCTCCATGAGGTACTTGCGCGCTTTCGGGTCGGCGAGGTTGAGGCGGTTCTCGTTGACCAGCATGGTCTGCTGCTTGAGCCACTGTCCCCAGGCTTCCTTGGAGACGCTCTCCCAGATGCGCTTGCCGAGGTCGCCGGGATAGGGCGGGAAATCGAGGCCTTCGGCCTCGCGTCCGAGCTTCACGCATTTCACGGTTCGTGCCATGCGCGAATTATAGGGGTCCTATATTCGCTTGAGGAACACCTTCGAGCCGCGCCGCCAGTTGTAGAGCGCCTGGCGGCGCGAGGGCAGCGCGGCGACGTCGGCGGCGCGGAATCCCTGCTCGAGGAACCAGTGCGGCGCGTGCGTGGTGAGGGCGAAAAGCCGCCGCAGCCGCAGGGCTTTCGCGCGTTCCTCGCAGGCCTTGAGCAGCCGCTCGCCGTAGCCGATCTCGGCTTCGAGCAGCTCGCGGCTTCTCTTCACCAGCGTGCCGTCGGCTTCCAGCGGCTCGATCAGCGCGAGCATGCCGCGCACGTCCTCGATTCGCGCCGGGCGCAGCTTCTCCACGGCGTCGGCGGTGATCATGGTGCCGACGCCGGTGTGTGTGAAGAGCTCGAGCAGCAGCGACCCTGGGGTGCGCCGGGTGATGAGGTGCGCGCGGCGCACGCCCGCGCGCACCGCGCGCGCCGCGTGCTCCAGCGCATCGGTGGTCTGCGCGGAGAGGCCGCCTTTCTTCAGCAGTCCCTCGGCCTCGCCGGCGGTGAGCTCGGCGAGCACCTCGCCCTTGCGGCCGACGGGCAGCCGGTCGGTGAACAGGAGCAGCTTGTCCGCCTTGAGCGCGACGGCGACGCTTTCGGCCACATCCTCCCACGCGACGTTGAACACCTCGCCGGTGGGCGAGTAGCCCAGGTGCGGCACGAGCACCACCTCGCCGGCGTCGAGCTCGCGCTCCATGGCCGCGGCGTCGACCTTGCGCACCGCGCCGGTAAACTGGAAGTCGGTGCCTTTGCGCACGCCGATCGGCTGCGCGGTGATGAAGTTGCCCGAGGAGACGCGGATGCGCGCGCCTGCCATCGGCGAGCCCGGCAGGCCCTGCGAGAAGAGCGCTTCGAGCTCCACCCGCAGCACTCCGGCGGCGTGCTTTACCGCCATGAGCGCCGCCTCGTCGGTGATGCGCAGGCCCTGCGAGTACCGCGAGCGCACGCCCTTCGCCTTCAGCTCGGCCTCGATCTGCGGCCGCGCGCCGTGCACCAGCGCGAGCCGGATGCCGAGCGCCGCGAGCAGGTTCACATCGTGCACGAAGCTCACCAGGCGCTCGCGTTCGCCGAACATCTCGCCGCCGAAGGCGATGACGAAGGTGCGGCCGCGGAAGGCGTGCACATAGGGCGCGGCCTGGCGGAACCAGCGGACGAACAGCTCGGGATTCTGCGGTGCGGCGGCCATTCAGGCAGTGAGGAGCTTGTAGTTTTTACTCGTGGTTTTTTGCGATTCTAAGGGGTAATCTTTCGGGCACGGAGGCTGCCATGAAACTCGCGCGCTCGCTTATCCTCGCCTTCCTCGTCGCTGCCCCCCTGCCAGCGGCCGCCGCGCCGGAGGACGAGGACCGCTTCCTCGGCCACATGCTGACCCTCGTGCAGAGCGTGGTGCGCATCGCCGCGCACGCCGAGACGCCGCAGGAAAGCCTGCGTGCCTTCGACGAGGTGCTCGCCGGGCGCAACGCCGGAGTGAACCGCGCCGTGATGGGCCTGTTCGACGAGATGACTCTCGACATGTCCTCGCGCAACCGCGACAGGGTCGCTGCCATCGGGCGCGACCTCGCGACGCTGGGGAGGAAGGACATGCAGCGCCAGCCCTCGGTGGAACCCCTGCGCGCGAGGCAGGACCTCAATGCCATGGGCCTGCGCTACTACGACGAAAAGCAGTTCCTCGATGCGGTGAAGCGCAACGACGAGCTGGCGGTGGAGCTCTTCATCGCCGGGCGCGGCGTCAATCTGGCCGGCCGCGACGCCGACGGCCGCAGCGCGCTCGAGATCGCGCGCGACAACGGCAACGCTCCGCTCGCCGAGCTCCTTGCTAGAAGTCTCCCCGCAGCGCGTTGAGCGCCGCGAGGGCGGCAAGCGCCGCCGTCTCGGTGCGCAGCACGCGCGCGCCCAGCTTCGCCGGGACATAGCCGGCATCCAGAAACGCCGCCTCCTCGGCGGCATTGAACCCCGCCTCGGGCCCGGCGGCCAGCGTTACCGCGGCTTCGACTTTCCGGCAGGCCTCCGAGTAGCGCAGCTCCGCGCGCGGCGAGAGCAGTATTTTCCAGGATTCATCGCGGTTCAACGCCTCTTGTACCGGGACGAGCTCTCGAACCTCCGGTATCCGGTTGCGGCCGCACTGCTCGCACGCGGAGATCGCCACCTTCTGCCAGTGCTCGCGCCGCGCCGCCGCGCGCTCGCCCTTGGGCCTCGCCACCGAGGCCGCGGCGAGGACCGGGCGCACCTCGGCGACGCCGAGCTCGACCGCCTTGCGGATAGTGAAGTCCATGCGCTCCCCGGAGGAGACGCCCTGCACCAGGACCATGCGCAGCGGCGCCTCGCGCTCCACTTCGCGGTGTTGCAATACATCGATCAAGAGCTCCCTCTTGTCGAGGGAAGCAATGCGGCCGGCATATTCCCCGCCGCGGCCGTTGAAGAGCGTGACCTCGTCGCCGCCGTGCAGGCGCAGCACGTGCTGTGCGTGGTGCGCGCTGTCCGCGGGGAGCGCGCAGCTGCTGCCCGCGCGCAGCGGGGCGTCGACGTAGAAGCGCGGCATGCCAGGATTTTTGCATGATCAAGTGGAAAAGCGGCCCTTGAGCCCGCGCCAGATCAGTCTCGCCAGCAAGGCGGCGACGAGCAGAAACGCGGCGAGCAACGCGAGAAACGCCAGCGGGTGCGCAAACGCAAGCCACAGACCGAGGGGCACCGCGACATCCTCGGCGAGCGACGCGCCCCAGTTCGACAGCGGCTCGGGGGAGGTGTTGATCGTGGCGCGGGCCCCGGACTTCGCGACATGCACGGCGGCGCTCAGCGTGCCGCCGAGAATCGCGGCGGCCGCGGCGACGGCCAGCCCGGAGTCGCCGAACACCGCCGCCGCGAGAGCCGCGCCGGCCGGGATGCGGATGAAGCTGTGTATCGCGTCCCAGAGGCTGTCGAGCCACGGCACCTTGTCGGCGAAGATCTCGACGAGGGTCATGAAGCCGCTCGCAGCGAGCACGATCGGCCGCTGGAGCAGCTCGAGATGCTCCGGCAGCTCGATCCACCCGACGGCGCCAGCGATACCGACGGCGAAGATCACGGCATAGGCACGCAGGCCAGCGCCCCAGGCGAGGGCCGCGGCGACCGCAATGGCGGACAGCTCCATTACATCGTCGCGCCCACCACCCACGGCGCGAATTCATCTTCGCCGAAGCCGAGCAGCTCCGACTTCGAGCGCTTGCCCGACGCGGTTTCGAGGATCAGGCGGAAGATCCGCTCGCCCGCCTGCTCGACCGTCTCGGCGCCGTCGACGACCGTGCCGCAGTTGATGTCCATGTCCTCTTCCATGTGCTGGTAGAGGCGGCTGTTCGTCGCGAGCTTGAGCGAAGGCGCCGGCTTGCAG
>JAQSVY010000021.1 GCA_029266935.1 Burkholderiales bacterium | reverse complement strand
CCATCCTCGTAGCGCACCAGCGCCATCACGTTGTCGAGGTCGTCGGCGCCGGGGCCGGGCGGCGAGAGCCGCGTCGCCATGACGCTCGCCGGCCGCGCCTGGGTCAGGTAGGAGAGGACGTCGATGAAGTGCCCGGCCTCGCCGGCGAAGCGCGAGCCCTCGGTAGGATCGAGGTACCAGGAGCCCTTGTCGAGCTGCCCGGCGTGCACGCGGTAGTGGGCGGCGAGCGGCCCGCGCGCGCGGCGCGTGTGCTGCGCGAGGGCCTGCACCATGGGCGAGAAACGCCGGTTGAAGCCGACCATCAGGCGGTCGTTGCCCGAATCCTCGATGGCGCCGCGCACGAGGTCCAGCCCGTCGGCGTCGATCGCGAGCGGCTTCTCGACGTAGGTCGCCTTGCCGGCGCGCAGCGCCTCGGCGACGAGGTGCGGATGCGAGGAATGCCGCGTGGCAATGAGCACCGCGTCGATGTCGGGGTCGGCGAGCACCTCGCGGTAGTCGGTGGTGGCGAGGCGGAAGCCGAAGTGGCGCTTCGCGTTCTGGCCGGAAAGCGGCGTGGTGGTCGCCACCGCGGCGAGCTCGACGCCGGCGTTGCGCTTGAGCGGCGGCAGCAGCATGCTGGAAGCGTAGCTGCCGGCGCCGATCACGCCGATGCGCACCTTGCCCGCGGCGGGCGCGGCCGGGCCCACCAGCTTCAGGCGCGGCGGCTCGCGCCTGAGCGGCTGCGAAGCGTTCTCGAACTCGAAGAGCACGGCGAGCACGTTGCCGCCGCCCTCGGCGAGCTCGCGGTAGACCGCCTCGGCCTCGGCGAAGGGCCGCGTCTGCGAGACGAGCGGCTCCACCTGCACCTGGCCCGCTGATACGAGATCGAGGAAGGCGCCGAGGTTGCGCTTCTCGGTCCAGCGCACATAGCCGATCGGGTAGTCGATGCCGCGCTCCTCGTAGTTCGTGTCGTAGCGGCCGGGCCCGTAGGAGCGCGAGAAACGCACGTCGAGCTCCTTCAGGTAGAAGTCGTTCCACGGCAGGTCGAGCCTGGTCTTGCCCACGTCAACCACGCGCGCGCGGTCGCGCGCGATGCGCACCGCGAGCTCGGTGGCCGAGTTGCTCGAGCCGCCGGCGGTGATGAAAACGCAGTCGACGCCCATGCCGCCGGTAACGCGCGAGATCAGCGTGTCGAGCCCCGGGTCCTCGGCAGTGAGCGCCGCCCTGGCGCCGAGCGTCTCCGCCAGCCGGCAGCGCGTGTCGACGAGGTCGGTGCCGACCACGTGCATGCCCGCCGACCTGAGGATCTGCACCAGCAGCTGCCCGAGGAGGCCCAGGCCGATCACGCACGCGCTCTCGCCGAGCTGCATGCCGGCCTGGCGGAAGGCGTGCAGCGCGATCGCGCCGACGGTAGCGAAGGCCGCGTGGCGCAGCTCGACCTTGTCGGGCACCGGCACGACCAGGTTCTTCGGCACGAAGTTGACGTCGGCGTGGTTGGCGTAGCCCGCGCCGGCGCAGGCGACGCGCTGCCCGACGCGAAACTCGCCCGCGCCGGCGCCGACCGCGACCACCTCGCCCGCCATCGAGTAGCCGAGCGGGGTGAGCGAGTCGAGCTTGTTCATCACCTTCTGGTAGGTCGCGGCGAAGCCCTGCTGCTTGAGCGTCGCCAGCACCTTCTTCAGCTGGTCGGGACGCGCGCGCGCCTTGCCGAGGTAGGAGAGCTTGCCCTCGCGCACCTTCATTCCCTCGGTGCCGGTCGAGATGACGCTGTAGTGCGTGCGCACCAGCACCCCGCCGGGCTTGAGCGCCGGCCAGTCGACTTCCTCCAGCCGGATTTCGCCGCTCTTGTAGTTCTGCGTCACCTGTCTCATGGGGCCATCCTCGTCCTGACCCGCCGCAAAGTGGGATCGATGTGCTTCTCATTCGCGGCGTTGAACACCCATCGGGCGAATATCTCGTGCGCCTTGCAGCTCGGGTGGTCGTCCACCAGCGAAAAGGGCATGCTCGGGCCCGCGTTGCGCCCGGCGAGGAATGCCGGGTAGCCGGAGCGGACCGTCAGGCCGAGCGACTGCGAGAGTCTGCGCTCCACGCCCTGGTAGATGCTGTAGTAGACGTTGTCCTTGCGGATGTTCTGCACATCGGGGTAGATGACCACCAGCGGCCGCGCGGCGCCCGCGGCGCGCAGCGCGTCGCGCGTCCCGGCGAGCGCGAACTCCACGAGCTTGAACTCGAGCCCCGCGTGGTCCTGCCACAGCGCCGGATATGCCGTGCGCCCGAAGCCGATGTTCCAGCCGAACTGCATGCCGAGGCGTACGAAGGCGTCGCGGAACAGCGCGTATACGTACACGTTCTTCCATAGCCAGCTGTGCGCGCGGCGCAGCGGCCCGTAATGGCCGCTAGGCGAATTGCTCGTCTTCGTGCAGGCGGCGCAGAAGGCCTCCAGCCTGGCGATGTCTTCGCTGCTGAATCGACGATCGGCGCGGACGCGCTCGAGGTAGCTGCAGGCCGAGCAGGTGAGCTCGATGTCATTGTTGTAGAGCGTGACGACGGCGGCCGAGGGCGCGCGGCCCGTGGCGATCAGTCCCTCGACGACCTGCAGGTACATGAAGGGGTCGGCGCCGGGCACGCCGAGGTTGACGAAGCGGTGCGGATAGCCGTTCTCGCGCGCGATCCGGTCGAGGTGGCTTGGGTAGCTACGACCGTCGCCGCAAGCCTCGCCGGCGGTGAAGGAGTCGCCGATCACCGCCGCGGCGTTGCGCAGGTCGGAAAGCGCCTCGGGGCGCTCGAAGAAGCGGAACTCGCGGCCGCCGAGCTCGAGGCGCGTCGGCTCGAGCTGCGGGCGGCGGTTGTCCCACACCAGGAAGGCCTCGAAGATGACGAGCACGAGCACGACGCTCGCCAGCGCGACCAGGCCGTTGACGGCGAGATTTCTCATCGCATCAGGGCGAGGAACTGGTCGAACAGCCCGCGCGTGTCGAGCGGGCCGGGCGCGGCCTCGGGATGGAACTGCACGCTCATGAACGGCTTCGAGACGTGGCGCATGCCCTCGTTCGAGCCGTCGTTCGCATTGGTGAACCACGGCTCCCAGCCGTCGGACAGGCTGGAGGAATCGACGGCAAAGCCGTGGTTCTGCGAAGTGATGAAGCAGCGCCGCTGACCGTCCGCTTTTCCTACCTCTAGGCAGGGCTGGTTGTGGCCGCGATGCCCGTACTTGAGCTTGTAGGTGCTTGCCCCCGCCGCGAGCGCGAGCAGCTGGTGCCCGAGGCAGATGCCCATGATGGGGCGTCCGAGGCCGATCGCGCGCCGCAGGTTCTCCACTGTCTGGCCGCAGGCGCCCGGGTCGCCGGGGCCGTTCGACACGACGATGCCGTCGAAGTCCTCGGCGAGGAAATCGTGGTCCCAGGGCACGCGCACCACGGTCAGGCCGCGCGCGCGCAGCTCCCCGACGATGCTGCCCTTGGCGCCGCAATCCACCACCACCACCGTGCGGCCGCGTCCCGGGTACACCTCGCGGCCGCCGCAGCTCACGCCGGCGACGAGGTTGCGCTGGTTCGGGTCATCGAGGGCGAGATCCTGCCCGCCCACCACCACGCGTCCGAGCATGCAGCCCTGGCGCCGCAGCCGTTTGGTGAGCGCGCGCGTGTCGATGCCGGCGAGGCAGGGAATGCCTTCCTCGCGCAGCCATTGCGCCAGGCCGCGCTGCGCGCAGGCGTGGCTGTATTCGGACGCGAGCTCGGACACGATGAGCGCGGCGACCTGGATGCGGCCCGACTCGAACGACGGCGGCACGCCGTAGTTGCCCACCAGCGGGTAGGTCAGGACGAGGATCTGCCCGCTGTAGGACGGGTCGGTCAGCGACTCGGTGTAGCCCACCATGCCCGTGTTGAACACCACTTCGCCCGAGACCGAGCGCGGCGCGCCGAGCGAGCGCCCGTTGAAGGTGGAGCCGTCGGCGAGGACCAGCCGTGCGGGGCCCATCTAGCGCGCTCCCGTGGTGAGGATGCCCGCCGGCGGCAGCAGCGGCGCGAGCTGCGCGGCGAGCGCCTGCGCGATGATCGCCTGGCCCTCGGCATTCGGATGGCCGTCGGTGGCGGAGATCCAGAACTTCGTGCCGTCGAGGCCCCAGAAGGCGGGCAGCAGGTCGAGGGCGCGGATGCCGTGCTGCCGGCAGAAGCCCGACACCGCTTCGTGGTACTCCTTGATCGGGTAGGTGGCGTCGCTGAACCTCGCCATCGCCGGGATCACCATCACCACCAGCTCGATGCTGCGCTCGTCGGTGAGCCGCTTCATCTCGAGCAGCGCCGCGCGCACTGCCTGCCACTGCGGGTTCGCATCGACGTACTGGTCCTTCACCGCCCCGACCTGGCCGTAGCTCTTGAAGCCGAGCGGGCGCAGGGCCGAGCCGATGCGCGGCGAGGCCCAAGCGAAGAGCAGCGAGTTCTTCTTCAGCCACAGCACCGAGGCGTTGATGCCCGACCTCAGCCGGGCGCCGAGCGAGCGCTCCTCGCGCCCGGGCATCGCCGTACCGCGCTGCGCGCTCGAGGGCTCGACGTCGTTGTAGAGGAACCCTACCACCACGATCTCCGGCTCGAGCGCGAGGCCGACCTCGCGTAGCTGCGCGAGCTGGTGCAGGGTGTTGTACCCGGGCATGCCCATGTTCAGGACTTCGACCCGGGGGCCGCCGATGCGGCCGGAGTTGAGCAGGGCCTCGGCCTGGCGCGGGAAGGTCTGGTGCTGCGCCACGCCCATGCCGAAGGTCACCGAGTCGCCCAGCGCCAGCACGCGCACCGTGCCGGCCGCGGGCTTCGCCGATCGCTCGACGTCGCGCAGGCCGAGCGCGTTGAACGCCACCGGCACGCCGGTGTGCAGGCCGCTCGCGTTCGGGCGCCCGCTCCATTCGACCGGCGTGCCGAGCTTGCGGAACAGCTCCGGCGTGTCGGCGGGCGGCGCGGCGATCTGCAGCGCCGCCTCGGCGATCAAGCACGGCACGGCAGCGGCCACGAGCATCACCGCCAGGTTGGCGAGCCAGCGCATAGTTGTGCCTCCTTTCGCCATTGGCTTCCTACGCCGCCTTCGAGGCGGGCCATGGTCCGCCCAGTACCCGGTAGAGCGCGGTGAAATCGCCCGCCAGCCGCTCCACCGAATACGAGGTGGCGACGCGCTCGCGCGAGGCCGCGCTCATGCGCGCGAGCAGCGCGCGGTCCGCCGCGAGGGCGCCGAGCGCGCGCGCGAGCGTCTCGGGATCGCGCGGCGGCACGAACAGCCCATGAACGTCGGGCTCGACCACGTCGGGGATCGCGCCGACGCGCGTCACCACCGGCACCAGGCCCGCCGCCATGCCTTCGAGGAGCGCATACGGCAGCCCCTCGCGATGGTAGGTAGGCAGCAGCAGCACCTGCGCCTCCTCGAAGAGCGCGCGCTTGCGCTCGCCGAAGGCGGGGCCGGCGAAGCTGACTGCTTCTTGAAGCTTCAACCGACCAACTTCGCGTCGCAAACCCTCTTCCTCCACCCCGCTGCCTGCGATGACGAGGTGCGTGTCGACGCCGTGCGTGCGAAGCCGCGCGATCGCCTCCAGGCTCTCGTACAGGCCCTTGGTGCGCACCAGGCGCCCGATGTAGAGCAGGCGCAGCGGCCCGTCGAGCGCGGCGTGCGCCTTGCGGCGAGTGGCGAGCGCCTCGACGTCGGTGCCGTTGGGCAGCAGCACCACGCGCTGGCGCGGCGCGAGCGCCGTCACCGCCTCGTATTCGATCTGCGAGATCACCACCACCACGTCGGGCCAGCGGAAGGTGGTGCGCAGCACGAGGCGCGTCGCCGCCGCGAGCAGCGGGGGCGTGCCGCAGAAGGCCGAGACGGCGCCGCCGTGCACCTGGTAGAGCACGCGCGCGCCGCAGGCCTTCGCCACCAGCACGTACACGAGGTCGCGCCAGTACGCCTTGGCGTCGAGCGAGGTGTTGATGTGCACGATGGTGACGCCGTGGCGCACGATGGAGGTGGCGAGCTGGACGGGGCTCGCGAGCAGGCGCGCCAGCCGGCCCAGGGGCGTCTCCACGCGCCCGGCACTGCCGACCTGGAACTGCACCATGCGGAAGCGCCCGGCGAGCGCCGAGCCGAACAGCAGGTTCAGGTGCGTGCTGACGCCGCTCACGGCGCTGCGCAGCGGCCCGAGAAGCAGGACGACCGGGGGCATCTGCTCGCCTTGCTTCAATCGAGCTCGAAGGCTTCGGCGTAGCTCTTCTTCAGCGCCGGGTCCTGGTGCTGCTTGCGCAGGAAGCAGTTGCCCACGGCGAGCGTCTCGATCTCGGTGCCCATGAAGCAGCGGAAGGCGTCTTCGGGGCTGCCGACGATCGGCTCGCCGCGCACGTTGAAGCTGGTGTTCACGACGACGGGACAGCCGGTGCGGCTCTTGAAGGAAGAAATCAGCTGGTGAAACCGCGGATTCGTCTCCTTGTGCACCGTCTGCACGCGCGCCGAGTAGTCGACATGCGTGACCGCCGGAATCGAGGAGCGCGGCACGTTCAGCTTGTCGATGCCGAAGAGCGCCTTCTGCTCCTCGGTCATGGCGATGCGCTCGCGCTCGGCGACCTCGGCCACCAGCAGCATGTAAGGGCTTTCGCAATCGATCTCGAAGTACTGCGGCGCGTCCTCCGCCAGCACCGCCGGCGCGAAGGGCCGGAAGGACTCGCGGTACTTGACCTTGAGGTTGAGCGTCTTCTGCATGCTGGGCGAGCGTGCATCGCCGAGGATCGAGCGCGCGCCGAGCGCGCGCGGGCCGAACTCCATGCGCCCCTGGAACCAGCCGAGGGCGTTGCCGTCCGCGAGCGCGGCCGCGCATTTTTCCACCAGCTCATGGTCCTGGAGAACCTCGAACACCGCGCCCGCATTGCGCAGGCGGTGCTCGATTTCGACGGTGGAGAACTGCGGCCCGAGATAACCGCCGGACATGGCGTCTAGCCCGCCGGCGACGGTCCTCTCCTGTCCCCGGTAGAGATGGTGTGCGACATAGGCGGCACCGAGCGCGCCCCCGGCGTCGCCGGCGGCGGGCTGCAGCCATAGCCGGTCGAAGAAGCGCTTGCGCAGCAGCTTGCCGTTGGCGACGCAGTTGAGCGCCACCCCGCCGGCGAGGCAGAGGTTCTTTTCACCGGTTTCTCTGGCGATTCCATCGGCCAGCTTGAGCACCACTTCCTCGGTGATGGCCTGGATCGACGCCGCGAGGTCCATCTCGCGCTGCGTGAGCCGCTCCTCGGGCTTGCGCCGCGGCCCGCCGAACAGCGCGTCGAACTTGCCGTTCGTCATGGTGAGGCCGGTGCAGTACTCGAAGTACTCGAGGTTGAGGCGGAAGCTGCCGTCGTCCTTGATGTCGATCAGGTTGTCCCTGATCGCATCGGCGAAACGCGGCTCGCCATACGGCGCCAGCCCCATCACCTTGTACTCGCCGGAATTGACCTTGAAGCCGGTGTAGTAGGTGAAGGCGGAATAGAGCAGCCCCAGCGAGTGGGGGAAGTGGATCTCCTTCATCACCTTCAGCCGGCGGCCCTCGCCCAGCGCGAGCGAGGTGGTGGTCCACTCGCCCACCCCGTCCATGGTCAGCACCGCGGCGCTGCGGAACGGCGAAGGGTAGAACGCGCTCGCGGCGTGGCTCAGGTGGTGCTCGGAGAAGAGCAGCCGCTGGTCCCAGGCCACGTTCGGGTCGAGGAGCTTCAGCTGCTTCAGGATCTCGGTGCGCTGGAACAGCTTGTCCTTCACCCACACCGGCAGCGCCTGGCGGAAGGAGGCGAAGCCGCGCGGCGCGAAGGCGAGGTAGGTCTCTAGCAGCCGCTCGAACTTGAGGAACGGCTTGTCGTAGAAGGCGACCAGGTCGATCTCCCCCGGCGCCGTGGCGCCTGCCTGCAGGCAGGCGCGAATCGCCTCGTGCGGGAAACCCGAGTCGTGCTTCTTGCGCGTGAAGCGCTCCTCCTGCGCCGCGGCGACGACTCTGCCGTCGCGCAGCAGCGCCGCCGCGCTGTCGTGGTAGTAGGCCGAGATGCCGAGGACTCTCATGAGGAAGGCGGCAACGGCTAGAACAGCGTGTAGATGAAGGGCGCGACCGCGGAGCCCTGGGCGAGGATCAGCAGCCCGCCGAGCAGCACGCTCACGACGATGATCGGAAGCAGCCAGAACTTGCGGCGCGCCTCCAGGAAGCGCCACATCTGGACGACGAAATCCATTGCCAACCCTCCTAGCTAGAACATGTCCTTGAAGCTGTCTTCGCGCGGCCCCGGCGGGTCGCGCGGAAGCCAGTAGCTCGGCTGGCTCGGCTCGAAGCGCCGTGCCATGGCGTCGCGCCCGGCGAGGCGCATGACCAGCGCCACCGGCGTGAAAACGGCGAAGTAAATCAGCCCCAGCACCACCGGGCTGACAATGAGGTTGAGCAGCGCGCCGAAGCGCATCCAGGCGCGGTTGAGCGGCTCCAGCCACTGGTCGCGCACCACCGTCACCGCGGCAAAGAGCGCCGCGAGCGCGAGCAGCCACGGGTAGAAGAACAGCGCGATCAGGGCAAAGAAGACCGTGAAGGTCCAGCCGAAGGAGCGGTTGGACGGGAACTCGAGGGTGTTGTTCATCGGGGAGGTAGGATGGCCGATCGATTTGACGTTGCAGCGAGGCGTCGCAGGTCCGTGCGGACTACGCCGTGCAGCGCGTCGTAGGCGGCGAGCAGCTTCGGCGCCTCGTGGCGCCACTCGAGCTCCTCGAGCACCCGCCGGCGGCCGAATTCGCCCATGGCATGCCTTTTCGCCGGGTTCTGCAGCAGCTCGAGGATTTTCGAAGCGAGATCGAAGGCGTTGTTGCGCCGCGCGTAGAGCGAGGCCTCGCGCGCGGAGAAGCGGCCCTCGGCGAGGTCGAACTGCACGATCGGCTTGCCGAGCGCCATGTACTCCATGACCTTGTTCATGGTGGAGATGTCGTTCATCTCGTTGGCTACATCGGGGTTGACGCAGACGTCCGCCGTGTTGAGCATCGCCAGCATCTCGGCGTCGCTCACCCGCCCGGTGAAGGTGACGTACCCGGCGATGCCCAGCTCCTGCGCGAGGCGGCGCATCTCCTCGAGCGAGGTGCCGCCGCCCACCAGGCCGAAGTGCACGTCCCTGCGCCCCATGTCGTGCACGAGGTGCGCGACGGCGCGCAGCAGGTAGTCGATGCCTTCCTGGCGGCCCATCACGCCGACGTAGCCCACGAGGAACTTCCTGCCCTTTTTCAGCCTCTCGTCCGGCGGCTGGATCTTCAGACGCTCCAGGCTCGGGCCGCTGCGCACGACGAATACCTTCTCGGGCGCGATGCCGCCGCGCTCGATCGCGATGCGGCGGTAGGACTCGTTGGTGGCGATGGCGATGTCCGCGGCGCGGAAAGTCAGCTTCTCCAGCCACACCATCGCTCTCCACAGAAGCCCCCTCTTGCCGAACTTCGCCTCGTACAGCTCGGGATTGGCGTCGTGGTGATCGAAGACGAACTTCTTGCCGAAGAGCTTGTAGAAGCCGCCGATGAGGAAGAGCAGGTCCGGCGGGTTGCACGCGTGCACGATGTCGAAGCCGCGGCCAAACGCGATCCTCAATGAAAGAGCAAAGCTCTTCGTGAGAGCAATCGCGTATTCGGCGAAGTAGCCCAGGACGCCCGCGCCCTCGACGGGCAGGTCGTAGCGCCAGATGTCGATGCCGTCGATCGCCTCGAACTTGCGCTCGCATCCCTTCCCGGTCGGGCAGATGATCGAGACCGCGTAGCCCGCCTCGCGCAGCGTCGTCGCTTCCTGCCACACGCGCCGGTCGAAGGGGCTGGGCAGGTTCTCGACGAGGACGAGGACCCGCTTCACTTGAGCGCCGCGACCTGCAGCCGCAGCGGCGCCGCGAGGCAGGCGAGCCAGTAGGGCAGGCGCACCGTGCCGGCGTAGAAGCGCGGCCGCCGGAAGCCGGCGTCGAGCAGCAGCTTGCGCAGCTCGCGCGCCGTGGTGCTCGCCGCGGCGCACACCAGCACGCCGCGCTCGGCGAGCGCATGGCGCACATCGCGCAGGAAGGCGCGCCGCTCGAGGGGCTCGTCGGTGAAGGCGACGTCGACGCTGCCCTCGGGGACGCCGATCCCGAACTCGTCCGGCCGCACCAGGCGCAGGTTGACCGGCAGGCGCACGCCGCGCGGCGGGCCGGTCCAGTCGAGCACGTAAACGCGCTCGGCATAGCTCGCCGCGCGCAGCGCGAGGCGCCAGTCGCGTCCGCCGAGCTGCATGAACACCGTGCGCGGCGAGAGCCGCGACAGGCCGCCTACCAGCATATCCCTTCGTACACGCCGAGGACGGTGCGCGAGTTGCACACGCGCACGAAGTCGATGACGGTCTGGCCGTCCACCAGGCGCCCGGGCACGTCGGCGAACTCCGGCGCGGCGTTGCCGATGACGATGGTCTGCGCGTGGTCAAGCACGTCCTGCACGGTGGGCACCATCAGGCGCGAGATGTGAGGGATGCGGTTGAGGATGTAGTCGCGGTTCGCGCCGCGCAGGCAGGCGAGGCTGACGTTGCGGTCGTAGAAGCGAAGCTCGTAGCCCTTGCCGATCAGGCGCTCCGCGAGCTCGACGATCGGGCTCTCGCGCAGGTCGTCGGTGCCAGCCTTGAAGGAGAAGCCGAGGATACCCACCTTGCGGTTGCCCTTCTCCACCACCGCCTGCACACCGCGCTCGATCTGGAGCTGGTTCGAAGGAAGAACTGCCGAAAGAATGGGTAAACCGACATCCAGCGTCTTCGCCTTGTAGAGCAGCGCGCGCTTGGCGAAGCCCACCTTCAGCGCGTGCCAGGCGTTGTCGGCGTATTTCACCATCTCGGCGGTCTCGATATCGGTGCGGATCATCGGCCCCGGCGTGCTTGCGTAGAGGCTGGCGAGGAGGTCGCCGCTCGCGCGGTTCACTTCGCCGATCACCGTCTTGGGCGGGTGCGCGTAGTCGTGCACCGCGGTGCTCTCGCGGAGGAACTCCGGGTTGATGCACAGCCCGAACTCCTCCCCGGCCTTCTTCTGCGAGGCTTTTTCCAGGATGGGGATGACCACCTCGCGCATCGTTCCCGGCAGCATGGTGCTGCGCATCACGATCACCGGCGCGCCGGGATGGGTGGCGAGCGTGGCGCCGATCTGCTCGCACACGCGGCGCACGTATTTCAGGTCGATGCCGCCGTTCGGCTGGCTCGGCGTGCCGACACAGACGAAGAGGAGGTCGCTGTGCCGCACCGCGTCGGCGAGCTGCGTCGTCGCGCGCAGACGTCCGGCGGCCACCTGCTCGGCGATGATCTCCCCGAGATCCTTCTCGATGATCGGCGAGCGACCGGCGTTGATGAGGTCGACCTTGGAGGATGCGGGATGGACGTTGATCGGTGTGGAGAAACGACTAGTCCGCTCGGCGCGCGCGACGGCGCTGAATTTGCCGCGCGACGGCGACGTCACTGCACCACGACGCTCGAGGCCTCTAGTCGGCGGATGGCGTCGCATCCTCCATCAGGAGGATGACGCCGGCACGCTGAGCCGTCGGCGCCGACGAGCGGCGTGCACGAGATGCGGCAGCGGATTTTCTTGCCGCGCCGGTTCACCGCGTCCAGCGTGAGCTCGGTGTGCTCGCGCGGCGCAGCTCATCCTGCAGCTTGCCCAAGTGCGTCACGTCGATGAAGGTGACGCTGACGCCGAGCGGCTTGTTGCGATCGTCGAAGAACGGCGCCACCGCCACGTCGAAGTAGTGCGCCTGTTCGTCCGGGAAGCGCCGCTCGGCGCGCTCCCAGGCAACCACCCGGTCTTCGGCGTAGGCCTGCTCGATCATCGAGCGCAGCTCCGCGGGACGGTAGGAGATCTCCAGGTCCTTCGGGGGCGGCCGACGTCCTACTGGCTGAGGCTGAGATGGCGCGCGCCCGCTGGTTGGCGAGCTTCAGCACGCCGTTGGCGTCTGCATACGCGCTCGCCATGCGCGGCCTCCTTCACGCGCAGCGCAGTGCGCCGGCCGAGGATCTCGGCCATCAGGCTGGGATGGCGCCGGTCGAGGTGCTGCACCACGACGAGCGGCGCCGGGAAGCCGGCCGGCAGCGCGGTGAGCACGGTGCTCAGCGCGTTCAGGCCACCGGCGGAAGCCGCGAGCGCCACGATTTCGAAGCTCGCCATGCCTCGATTGTCCGGCTTTTTCCCGCCGGGCGCGCGGCTTGCTGCTTCCGCAGGTGGCGAAGGTTAGAGCGTCAGGCCGGTCGAAGCAGCCGCTTCGAGCGGGCAATCAGCGCGCGCGTCTCCCAGAGGCGCGCCGCGCTGAGGAGGATGGTCAGTGCGCTTTCGCGAACAACGAAGCGGGTTTTTCTTCATCTTCCGAACGTGGAGCGCGCCTCGCGCAGCGTGATCATCGCGGTGCGCAGGTCACCCCGGCGCATCTTCAGGCCGTCGAGGCTCGGCCGCCGCGAGCCGTACAGGCGCTCGCGCACTTCGATCGCGCTCAGCGGCTGGCCCCCGCCGTGGATCGGCGCCACGGTGGAGAGCGCGATAGCGACCAGCGGCACGATGTCGGCGAGGTCGGTCTGCGTGGTCACTTGGTGCGCGGCCTCGGTGACGTGGAAATAGGCCACCGTCGCCGCCACCGCGAGCGGCACCATCTCGTCGTCGAGCTGCTGCTGGGGCTGGCTCCCGGCGAGCGCGTTGCCGTCCATGCTTGGGATGTTACCCCCCCCCCGGCGCAACTGGGTGCGGATTTTTCTGACTGCGGCCCTCAGCTTCGCGCGATGACGAATATTGCCTATGCTGAAAAAGGCGATTTCTTCTTACAGGAGCATCTCGGTGCGCAGCACCGAGCGGCCGGTGAGGCGCGCGTACCAGACGATGGTGCTGGTCGGCTCGCGCCGGTCGAA
>JAQSVY010000274.1 GCA_029266935.1 Burkholderiales bacterium | reverse complement strand
GACGTGTGGGAGTTCTGCGGCCTGATCGCGTCGCGCAAGGGCTCCACCGTGCTGGTCGACGGCGACAAGATGCCCGGCGCCAAGTGGTTCCCCGAAGCGCGGCTCAACATCGCGGAGAACATGATGCGCCGCGGCGACCGCGGCGACGCCTTCGTCTTCTGGGACGAGCGCGGCTTCCAGCGGCGCGTGTCCTACTCAGCGCTGACCACTGAAGTCTCGCGGGCAGTGCAGGCGCTCGCGGCGCTCGGTCTGCGCTCGGGCGACCGCGTCGCGGCGTTCATTCCCAACATTCCGGAGGCGGGGCTATTTGCCCTCGCCGCGCTCTCGCAGGGCATGGTGTGGTCCTCCTGCTCCCCCGACTTCGGCGTCGACGGCGTGGTCGACCGTTTCGGGCAGATCGAGCCGAAGGTGCTCTTCTGCGCCGACGGCTATCGCTACAACCGCGAGGAGCACGACTCGCTCGCGCGCGTGCGCGAGATCGTCGAGCAGCTGCCGAGCGTGCGCAAAGTGATCGTGGTCCCCCACCTCGACCCCGGCGTCGACGTCTCCGACATCCCGAAAGCGGTGCGGCTCGACGAATGGCTGCGCCGCTACCAGGCCGCCGACATCGCCTTCGCGCAGCTGCCCTTCGATCATCCGGCCTACATCCTGTTCACCTCGGGCACGACCGGCAAGCCCAAGTGCATCGTGCACGGCGCCGGCGGCTCGCTGCTGCAGGGCCTGAAGATGTACAAGCTGCAGTTCGACCTGCGTCCCGGCGACCGCTTCTTCTACTATTGCACCACCAACTGGGTGGTCTGGAACCTGCTCTTCGGCGCGCTCATGGCCGAGGCGACCGTGATGCTCTACGACGGCTCGCCGTTCGCGAAAGACGGGCGCATCCTCTTCGAGTACGCACAGCGCGAGCGCATCACGCATTTCGGTACCTCGGCCAAGTTCCTCGACGCCATCGCCAAGCGCGGCGTGCGCCCGCGCGATCACTACGACCTGCCGGGTCTGCGCATGTTGCTCTCGACCGGCTCGCCGCTCTCCGCGGAGAGCTACGACTACGTTTATGACGCCGTGAAGAAAGACGTGTGCCTTTCCTCCATCTCGGGCGGCACCGATATCATGGCCGCCTTTGCCGACGCCAACGCGGTGCTGCCGGTCTACCGTGGCGAGATGCAATGCCGCTCGCTCGGACTGGCCGTCGAGGTGTACGACGAGGAGGGAAATTCCATCGTCGGCGAGAAGGGCGAGCTGGTCTGCACCAGGCCCTTTCCCTCCATGCCGCTTGGCTTCTGGAACGACCGCGGCGACGAGCGCTACCACGCCGCCTACTTCGACAAGTACCCGAACGTCTGGTGCCACGGCGACTGGAGCGAGCTCACCGAGCGCGGCACCATGATCGTCTACGGGCGCTCGGACGCGACGCTCAACCCCGGCGGCGTGCGCATCGGCACCGCGGAGATCTATCGCGTGGTGGAGCGCATCGGCGAAGTGGAGGAGGCGGTGGCGATCGGCCAGCTCTGGCCGCCGGACAAGCCCACGGATACGCGCGTGGTGCTGTTCGTGAAGATGAAAGATGACCAGCATCTCGATGAGCAGATGCAGGAGCGCATCCGCGCCGAGATCAGGAACCACGCCTCGCCGCGCCACGTACCGGCGAAGATCGTGCAGGTGAGCGACATCCCGCGCACCAAGAACGGCAAGGTGGTGGAGCTCGCGGTGCGCTCGACGGTGCACGGCATGCCGGTGGGCAATACCGACGCGCTCGCCAACCCGGAGGCGCTGGAGCTGTACAAGGATCTGTCCGAGCTGATGAGCTGATCCCGACGAAGAGCCTCCTTTCCCTCTTTCTTCTTTGCGGCTCCGCCGCGCTCGCCGAGCCGCTGCCGGCGCTGCGCGCGGACACGAAGGCGGTCACCGCCTCCGGGCTCTCCTCGGGTGGCTACATGGCGGTGCAGTTCCACATCGCACATTCGCAGCAGGTCAAAGGCGTTGGCGTGATCGCCGGCGGCCCCTACTACTGCGCCCAAGGCAGCCTGTGGACCGCCCTCTACAACTGCATGACCCCCGGCGCATGGCGCCCGCTCCCGGATACGAAGCTCCTGAAGCGGGAAACCGATATGCTTGCGCAGGCAGCGCGCATTGATCCCACCGCCAACGTCGCTTCGGCGCGCGTCTGGCTCTTCCATGGCAGACGCGATCGCACCGTCTACCCGGCCGTGGTGCAGGGGCTGCGCGAGTACTACGGCTTCTACGAGGTGAAGGCCGAGCTCGTCGACCACAGGCCTGCCGGCCACGCGATGGTGACCGAGGACGCCGGCACGAAGGACTGCACCGCAACGCACGACCCGTACATCAACGACTGCGACTACGACGCGGCGGGCGAGCTGCTGAAGCACATCATGGGACCGTTGATGAATCCGTCCGCCAAGCCCGCGGGAAGGCTGCTGCGATTCGACCAGGACCCGTACGCGGCCAACGCGAGGATGGGCGCCGCCGGCTACCTGTACGTGCCGAGGGTTTGCGAGAAAGTGCGCTGCCGCGTGCACGTCGCCTTTCACGGCTGCCGCCAGAGCGCGGGCGAGGTCGGCGAGAAGTTCGTGCGCGAGGCCGGCTACAACCGCTGGGCCGAGACGAATCGCCTGCTCGTGCTCTATCCGCAGGCGGTGGCGAGCTGGAGCTTCTTTGCCTTTAATCCCCGCGCCTGCTGGGACTGGTGGGGCTACACCGGCGGGCAATACCACACCCAGGAGGGTGCGCAGATCAAGGCGGTGATGGCGATGCTGAAGCGCCTAGCCGCGGCGCCCGACTAGCGCGGCGATACCTCGATCACCTGCGGCGCTTCTCTCAATGCAGCGTGGCGCCGGAGAGCACGCGCGCGGCGCGCTCGGCGTAGACGCGCGAGACCACCGAGTCGAACTCGCCGTGCACGAGGTGGATGCGCGACTGGATGCGCGCCTCGCGGCCCGGCAGGCGCGCGTAGCGCGCGGAAAACGCGACCACCGCGCCGGCGACGCCGGGCGACTTCACCGCCTCGAGCGCCACCGTGCCGCCCTGTGAGAAGCCGATCAGCACGGTGCAGTTCGCGGCGACGCTGAAGTTGGTCTGCTCGCGGCGCACCAGGTCCTCGACGTCGGGCAGCACCGCGGCGACGCGCTCGCGGTGGTTGTCGCAGTTCAGGCCGCGCGTCGGGTACCAGTCCTGCGCCACGCCGCCGCGCGCATCCGGGTTGAAGCCGCTCGGCACGACCAGCGCGGCGCTCGGGAAGCGCGCCTGGAACTTGAACGCGATCGGGATCATCGACTGCGCCGTTGCCCCGCAGCCGTGGAGGAAGACGAAGAGGTGCTTGACCGGGCGCTCAGGTGTGGGTGCGAAGCGGAAAACCCGGCCCGAAGACATTGGAAGAATTGTTATCCCGCCATCGCCGTTCTGTAAACTGCCGCAGATTTTTTCTCAGGTGATCCATGCGAACTACGCGATTTGTAACGGCTTTCTGGGCCCTCGCCCGGCCTTACTGGGTTTCGGAGCGGCGCAGCAAAGGCCTCGCGCTGCTCGCGGCCGTGATCGGCCTCGCCCTGGCCCTGGTCTGGATCAACGTGCAGCTCAACCAGTGGAACAACGATTTCTACAACGCCCTGCAGGAGCGCCAGCGCGACGACTTCTACCGGATGCTCGGCAAGTTCACCGTGCTCGCCTTCGCGTACATCGGCATCGCCGTCTACCGCTTCTACCTGCAACAGATGCTGCAGATCGAATGGCGCACCTGGCTGAACGAGCGCTTCCTCGCCGACTGGCTGAAGGACCGCGCCTACTACCGGCTGCAGCTCCTCGACCGCGGCACCGACAACCCCGACCAGCGCATCGCCGAGGACCTCAATCTCTTCGTCTCGATCACGCTCTCGCTCGGCCTCGGGCTGCTTTCGGCGGTGGTGACGCTGGTGTCCTTCGTCGCCATCCTCTGGACGCTCTCGGGCGCGCTCGAGATCGCCGGCGTGCTGCTCCCGGGCTACATGGTGTGGTTCGCGCTTCTCTATGCCGGCGTGGGCAGCTTCCTCACCCACAAGATCGGAAGACCGCTCATCGGCCTGGAGTTCAACCAGCAGCGCTTCGAGGCCGACTACCGCTTCTCGCTGGTGCGGCTGCGCGAGAACAGCGAAGGCGTCGCGCTCTACCGCGGCGAGAACGAGGAGCTCGGCAACTTCCGCGGCCGCTTCGCCAATGTGATCGGCAACTGGTGGGGGATCATGCGCAAGCAGAAGCAGCTGAACTTCTTCACCGTCTCCTACTCGCAGCTCGCGATCATCTTCCCCTTCGTGGTCGCCGCGCCGCGCTACTTCTCGGGTGCGATGCAGCTCGGCGGGCTGATGCAGACCGCCTCGGCGTTCGGCCATGTGCAGGGTGCGCTCTCCTGGTTCATCGATGCCTACCCGCAATTCGCGAGCTGGAAGGCGACGGTGGACCGTCTCACGACCTTCAGCGCCTCGCTCGACGCGGTGCGCGAGGAGGCCGCG
>JAQSVY010000273.1 GCA_029266935.1 Burkholderiales bacterium | reverse complement strand
CGCCGCGGTCGTGAACCTCGCCTCGGTACCGGCGTCGATCGTCGGCAACGAGATCGCGCTGCGCATGGGCCGGCGGCGCTGGATCATGATCGCCATGGCTGGCTCGGGTGCGAGCGGCATTTTGCTCGGCTTCTCCGCGCCGTGGTTCTGGGCGCTGGTACTCGTCATCCTCGTCGGCTACTCGATGCTGGTGATGGCGGAGTCGGCGACGCTCACCGCCGGGTTGGTGGCCGCGGCGCCCGCCGAGCTGCGCGGCGCGGCAATGGGCCTTTATTCGCTCGTCGGCTTCGCCGGCGGCATGCTCGGGCCGATGGTGTACGGGGTGGCACTCGACGCTGCGGGCGGCGCCGGCAGCCACCTCGCCTGGATCGCCGGCTACGCCGCCATCGGGATGGGATGCCTCGTGGCGCCGCTCGTGGTTAGAATGAACAGATCGCCCCAGTAGGAGGAGACATGGAGCGCATCTGGCTGAAAAGCTATCCCCGCGGCGTGCCTGCGGTCATCGATCCGAACCAGTACCGCTCGCTCGTCGAGCTCTTCGACACTAGCATCCGCCAGTACGCCGACCGGCCGGCCTACCACAGCATGGGCAAGACGATCAGCTTCGCCGAGCTCGAGAAGCTCTCGCGCGACTTCGGCGCGTGGCTGCAGGCGAAGGGCCTCGCCAAGGGCGCGCGCGTGGCGCTGATGATGCCGAACTGCCTGCAGTTCCCGATCGCGATGTTCGGCGCGCTGCGCGCCGGCTGCACCGTGGTCAACGTCAATCCGCTCTATACCGCGCGCGAGCTCGAGCATCAGCTCAAGGATTCGGGCGCCGAAGTGATTGTCATCCTCGAGAACTTCGCCAGCGTCCTGCAGCAGGTGAAGTCGCGCACGCCGCTGAAGCACGTGATTGTCACCTCGCTCGGCGAGATGCTCGGCGTGAAGGGCCTGATCGTGAACCTCGTGGTGCGCAAGGTGAAGAAGATGGTGCCGCCTTACGAGCTTCCCGGGGCGCTGGGGTTCAAGGAAGT
This sequence comes from Burkholderiales bacterium, assembly GCA_029266935.1. GTDB lineage: Bacteria > Pseudomonadota > Gammaproteobacteria > Burkholderiales > SG8-39 > SCGC-AG-212-J23. The sequence goes on along the minus strand of JAQSVY010000273.1, from coordinate 2,051 downwards.
ACTTAAAGATGGAAATTCGAAGAAACTCACTACCCCGCCTTTGGGTCACGAGGATATCGCCTACCTGCAGTACACCGGCGGAACCACCGGGGTGTCGAAGGGCGCCGTGCTCACGCATCGCAACGTGATCGCCGCCCTGCTGCAGTACAAGGCCTGGCTCGCGCCAGCCACCGGCGGCGAGCGCCAGGTGATCATCACCGCGCTGCCGCTTTATCACATCTTCTCGCTGACGGTGAACAGCCTGAACATGATGGTGATCGGCGGCGAGAACGTGCTCATCACCAACCCGCGCGACATCCCGGGGTTCGTCAAGGAGCTGGGCAAGCACAAGTTCACCATCATCACCGGCGTCAACACGCTGTTCAACGCGCTGCTCAACCACCCCGATTTCGCCAAGCTCGACTTCTCCAGCATGAAGCTGGCGGTGGGCGGCGGAATGGCGGTGCAGAAGTCGGTAGCGGAGCGCTGGAAGCAGGTCACCGGCGTGACCCTCATCGAGGGCTACGGCCTCACCGAGACCGCGCCCTCGGCGACCGCCAACCCGCTCGACCTGAAGGAGTACTCGGGCTCGATCGGCGTGCCGATGCCTTCCACCGAGATCGTGCTGCGCGACGACGCCGACCGCGACGTGCCGCCCGGACAGCCTGGCGAGATCTGCATCCGCGGCCCGCAGGTGATGGCGGGCTACTGGCAGCGCCCCGAAGAGACCGCCCAGGTCATCGGCAAGGACGGCTTCCTGCACTCCGGCGACGTCGGCATCATGGACGAGAAGGGCTTCATCCGCATCGTCGACCGCAAGAAGGACATGATTTTAGTGTCGGGCTTCAACGTGTACCCGAACGAGATCGAGCAGGTGGTGGCGATGCACCCGGGCGTGCTCGAGTGCGCGGCGATCGGCGTGACCGACGAGCACTCCGGCGAGGTGCCCAAGGTGTTCGTGGTGAAGAAAGACCCGCAGCTCACCGAGGCCGACGTGCTCGAGCACTGCAAGAAGGAGCTCACCGGCTACAAACGGCCGAAGTACGTCGAGTTCCGCGCCGACCTGCCCAAGACCAACGTCGGCAAGATCCTGCGCCGCGCGCTGCGCGAAGAGAAAAAAGCCGCCTAGGTTTGCTTAAGGGGCTGGCTTGGGCGGGGCTCGCCGTCGTGTGCTGGATGCCGCTCTTCTCGGTGGCGAAGCGCACGCTGCCTTATGTCGACGCCTACGCGCTCGGGTCGCTGCGCTATGCGATCGGGGTGGCGGTGTTCGTGGCGCTGCTCGTCGCCGTCGAGGGGCGAAAGGCGCTGCGCTATGACGGGCGCTTCGCCGGCGCGGCGCTCTTCGGCCTGATCGGCATCACCGGCTTCAATCTCTTCGTGTGGATCGGGCTCAGCTTCACGCTGCCCGAGCACGCCTCCATCATTCTCGCGCTGCAGACGCCGCTCATCGCGCTCGGGGCGTGGCTGACGCGCGGCACGCGTCCGCCGCGCTTCACGCTCGGCTGCGTCGCGGTCGCCATCGCCGGCGTATTGCTCGTCGTCACGCGGGGCGACCTGGCGCGCGCGCTCGCCGACATCGCCGCGGGCGGCGCGCTGCTCGGCGACCTGCTCGTGCTGCTGGGCGCCGTGGCCTGGGTGATCTACACGCTCTCGGCGGCGCGCTTCCGGGCCTGGTCGCCGCTGCGCTTCACGGTGCTTACCTGCATCCCCGGCGCCTTCGGCCTGGCGACGGCGAACGTCCTCGCGGTCGCCGTCGGCGCGGCGAGCGTGCCGAGCGCCGGCGCCATCGCCGGCGTCGCCTGGCAGATCCTCTACTTCTCGGTCGGCACCGTGGTGCTCGGCGTGCTCGCCTTCAACAACGCCAACCGGCATCTCGGCCCCCTGAACACCATGCTGATGATGAACCTGGTGCCGATCGGCGTGTTCGGCATCGAGGCGGCGCTTGGGCGCAGCTTCACCGCCGTCGAGCTCGCCGGCGCGCTCATCGTCGTGGGCGCCCTTGTCGCGAACAACCTCTACTTGCGCGGGGTGAGCACCAGGCGCTGAACGCCCTGCGCTTCGAGCCGCGCCCG
>JAQSVY010000020.1 GCA_029266935.1 Burkholderiales bacterium | reverse complement strand
TCCGCGCCCGGCGCCGGTGATCAGCGCCGTCGGCATCGCCTAAAGCGCGTCGATGACGGCCTGCGTGACATCTTTCGTGCGCGCGGTGCCGCCCAGGTCCGGCGTGAAGATCTTCTTTGCCGTCACCGCCTCGATGGACTTCATGAGGCGAGCGGCGGCCTGCGGCTCGCCGAGGTGCTCGAGCATCATCGAGGCCGTCCAGAAGGTGGCGATCGGGTTGGCGATGCCCTTGCCGGTGATGTCGAAGGCCGAGCCATGGATCGGCTCGAACATCGAGGGGAAGCGCCGCTCGGGATTGAGGTTGGCGGTGGGCGCGATGCCGAGCGAGCCGGAGAGCGCCGCGGCGAGGTCGGAGAGGATGTCGGCATGCAGGTTCGTGGCGACGATGGTGTCGAGGCTGCCGGGCCTGAGCACCATGCGCGTGGTGACCGCGTCGACGAGGATCCTGTCGATCCGGATATCCGGATAATCCCGTGAAACGGCATGGAAGATTTCATCCCACAGCACCATGCCGTGGCGCTGCGCGTTCGACTTGGTCACGAGCGTCAGCTGCCTGCGCGGGCGCTTGCGCGCGAGCTCGAAGGCAAAGCGATGCACGCGCTCGACGCCCTTGCGCGTGAAGACGGAGGTTTCGGTCGCGACTTCCTCGGGCAGGCCGGTGTGCACGCGGCCACCGGAGCCCGAGTACTCGCCCTCGGTGTTCTCCCGGACGATGACCCAGTCGATCTCCCTGCCGTTTTTCATCGGGCTTTCAATTCCAGGCAAAAGCCTGGAAGGCCGGACGTTGGCGTACTGGTCGAAGCCCTGGCAGATCGGCAGGCGCAGGCCCCAGAGCGAGACATGGTCGGGGACGTCCGGGGCGCCGACGGCGCCGAAGAAAATGGCGTCGAACTTCTTCAGCTCGGCAAGCCCGCCGTCGGGGATGTACGCGTGCGTGCCGAGGTAGCGCTGCGAGCTCCAGTCGAAGGTCACGAACTCGAGCCGGAAGCTGTCCGCAAGGTGCTTCAGCATCTCGATGCCGGCGGGGATGACTTCGTTGCCGATCCCGTCGCCGGGGATCGCCGCGATGCGGTAGGTCTTCAAGCCGCCTGCCTGGAGAGCGACCTTACCGCCTCGGCCACGGCAGCGCCGACCTCGGTGGTGCTGGACTTGCCTTTCATGTCGGGCGTATGCGGGCCGGAGACGATCACCTGCTCGATGCCGCGCAGCACGTCCGCCGCGGCTTCGGCATGGCCGAGGTGCTCGAGCATGAGCGCGCCGGACCAGATCGCGGCAATCGGGTTGGCGATCTTCTTGCCGGCGATGTCGGGCGCGGAGCCGTGCACCGGCTCGAAGATCGACGGCGCGGTGCGCTCCGGGTTGATGTTCCCCGAGGCGGCGATGCCGATGGTGCCGGCGGTGGCCGGGCCGAGGTCCGAGAGGATGTCGCCGAACAGGTTGGAGGCGACGATGACGTCGAAGCGGTCCGGGTTCAGCACCATCTGGATGGTCAGGCCGTCGACGTGATACTGGTCCGTTCCAACATCCGGAAATTTGCTCCTCATCGCGGCAAAGCGCTCGTCCCAGTAAGGCATGGTGATGGTGATGCCGTTCGACTTGGTGCACGAGGTGAGGTGCTTCTTGCGGGTGCGCGCGAGCTCGAAGGCGTACTTGAGGATGCGGTCCACGCCCTTGCGCGTGAAGATGGCCTGCTGCATCACCGCCTCGCGCTCGGTGCCCTCGAAGATGCGCCCGCCGACGTTGCCGTACTCGCCTTCGGTGTTCTCGCGCACCACTACATAATCGATGTCGCCGGGCTTGCGGCCGGCGAGCGGGCAGGGCAGGCCCTCGAAAAGGCGCACCGGCCGCAGGTTGACGTAGAGGTCGAAGCAGCGCCGGAAGTCGATGAGCAGTCCCCAGGCGGAGATGTGGTCGGGAACGATCGCCGGGTTGCCGACCGCGCCGAAGTACACCGCGTCGAACTTGCGCAGGATGTCGGGCGCGTCTTGCGGGCACATGCGCTTGTGCTCGCGGTACCAGTCGCAGCTCCAGGGAAACTCCTGCCACTTGAAGCGCAAGCCGTGGCGCGCGCCGGCTGCCTCCAGGACGCGCACGCCTTCGGGGATCACTTCGCGGCCGATGCCGTCCCCGGGAATGACCGCAATGGAATGTTCTTTCATGGCTGCGCAGTATATAGAATCGCCGCATGCGCTTCGCGGCGATCGAAACCTCGACGCAGTGGTGCTCAGTCGCGCTGTGGTCCGACGGCGAGGTCGCCTCGCTCGAGCGCTTCGCTGGCCAGCGGCATTCCGAGCTGGTGCTTCCCATGCTCGAAAGTCTTTTCAAAGACAGGAAAATCGAAATCGACGCGGTCGCTTTCGGCGCCGGCCCGGGGTCGTTCACCGGCCTGCGGATTGCTTGCGCCCTGGCGCAGGGGCTAGCGCTGCCGCGCGCGCTCCCGGTGCTCGGCGTCTCGACGCTCGAGGCGCTGGCCGAGGAATCGGGCGCGCGCCGCGTCGCGGCGTGCATCGATGCCCGCATGCGCGAAGTGTATTATGCGGCGCTCGAGAGGCAGGGCGCGCACTGGCGGGAAACGATCCCAGCGCAATGCCTCCCGCCGGATGCGGTGCCGAGACCGGTGGGCGATGGCTGGGTGGGGTGCGGCAGCGGCTTCGACGCCTACGGCGATCTTGGCTTCGCGCGCATCCTGGCGCAGGTGCATCCGACCGCCGCGGCAGTGGCGGCGCTCGCCGCGCCGCGGCTCGCCGCCGGCGAAGGCGTCGATGCGGCGCTCGCCGCGCCGGTCTACCTGCGCGACAAGGTGGCGCTGACGAAGGAGGAGCAGGCAGCACGATGAGCGCGGTACTCAAGGACGAACGCCCCGGCGTCCCCTCGCTCGCTCGCATGTGCGAGCCAGACCTTGCCGAGGTAATCGCGATCGAGGCGGCGATCTACTCGCATCCGTGGACGAGCGGCAACTTCTCCGACTCGCTGCGCGCCGGCTACGAGTGCCGCACGCTGCGGCTGGGCACCGAGCTGATCGGCTACTTCGTGCTCATGGCGGCGGCGGGCGAGGCGCACCTGCTCAATCTCTCGGTCGCGGCGCGCCACCAGCGCAGCGGCCACGGCGCGCAGCTGCTCTGCGAGGCGATGGCGCTCGCGCGCAGCCTCGGCGCGCGCAGCCTCTTTCTCGAGGTGCGGCCGAGCAACCGCGGCGCGCAAGCCCTCTACACCCGCTTCGGCTTCCGCAAGGTCGGCGTGCGCCGCGCGTACTATCCTGCGCACTTCGGCCGCGAGGACGCGCTGGTGCTGACGCTGCCGCTGCAATGAGCCGCCGCGAGGAGATCCTCGCCGAGATGGGGCTCGGCCCCATCTGGCGCCTGCGAAGAAAAGGCGGGGTCGGAGCGATCGAGGCGCGCTCGACCTTCACAGAACCCGGTGCTGCCAAAGGCTGGATCCAGCTGAAACAGGCTGTACCCGCATGCACCGCGTGCGGCCTGCACAAGTCTCGCACCCGGACCGTGCTCGGCGTTGGCGACGAGCAGGCCGAATGGATGCTCATCGGCGAGGCGCCGGGCGCCGAGGAAGACCGCCTCGGCGAGCCCTTCGTCGGCCAGGCCGGCAAGCTTCTGGACAACATGCTCGCCGCGATCGACCTGAAACGCAGCGCGAACGTGTACATCGCCAACGTGCTCAAGTGCCGGCCGCCGGGCAACCGCAACCCCGAGCCCGAGGAAGTCGAGAAGTGCTCGCCGCACCTGCGCGCGCAAATCGAGCTGGTCGCGCCAAAACTCATCCTCGCCATGGGCCGCTTCGCCGCGCAGACGCTGCTCAGCACCGACGCGAGCATCGCCAGCCTGCGCGGTCGCCTGCACAGCCACGCCGGCGTGCCGCTCATCGTCACCTACCACCCAGCCTATCTGCTGCGCAACCTTCCCGACAAGGCCAAGGCCTGGGAAGACCTGGTCCTCGCCCGCAGCACGATGGCGTCACTTCGTTAGCACGCGGCGCACGCCGCCGCGCGGACGTGCCCGGCGGCCCAGGTCACGAGTCCGCCTTATAACGCGGAGGGTGCGGGTCCTCGGCGCGCGCGAAGGCGAGCAGGCGCTCGACCTCCTCGCCGTGGCGGCGCAGGTTGCGCCAATGCCAGAACTGCACCGCGGTCATGGTGCCGGCGACGAACAGGCCGAATACCACGATGACGAAGAAGATGGAGAACCCGCGGTACAGGAGCAGCGAGTAGAGCACGATCATCAGCAGGATCGAGGCGTTCTCGTTGAAGTTCTGCACCGCGATGGAGCGCCCGGCGCCGACCAGATGGTGCCCGCGGTGCTGCAGCAGCGCGTTCATCGGCACGACGAAGAAGCCGGCGAGGCCGCCGATGATCACCATCAGGGCCACCGCGAGCCAGACCTGGGTGACGAAGACCATCGCAATGACGATGAGGCCCATGACGATGCCCAGCGGAATCACCCGCACCGAGCGGTGGAGCGCCACCGTCACCGAGGCGAGCACCGCGCCGACGGCGATGCCGAGCGCCGTGACCCCCTGCAGCATGGCGGCCTTGGAGAGATCGAACCCGAGCGCCGCGCGCGCCCATTCGATGACGACGAAATGCAGCGTCGCGCCGGCGCCCCAGAAGAGCGTCGTCACCGCGAGGGAGATCTGGCCGAGGCGGTCCTTCCACAGGTGCGCCACGCAGCGCCAGAAGTCCTTCAGCGTGTCCAGCGGGTGATTGGGCAGGGGCTTCAGTGCTACGCCAGTGCGCGGGATCTCGAGGTTGAAGAGCGCCGCGACGGCGTAGATGGCGATGATGAGTACGATCGCCGCCTCGGCGCCGGTGTCGATGCCGGTATCGATGAACGGCAGGTCGAGCTCGAGCATGGCGGAGGAAACGCGCACGTGGATGAGGATGCCGCCGAGCATGGTACCGAGGATGATCGAGGCGACGGTGAGCCCCTCGATCCAGCCGTTGGCGATGACGAGCTTCTGGTGCGGCAGGTACTCGGTGAGTATGCCGTACTTCGCCGGCGAATAGGCCGCGGCGCCCAGTCCCACCACCGCGTAGGCGGCGAGCGGGTGGGCGCCGAAGAGCATAATCGCCGAGCCGACGATCTTGATGCTGTTGGCGATGAACATCACGTTGCCCTTGGGCAGGCGGTCGGCGAAGGCGCCGACGTAAGGGGCAAGCACGACGTAGCAGACGACGAAGAAGAACTTCAGGAACGGGGTGAGCCAGGAGGGCGTGTCGGCCTGCATGAGAAGCGCGATCGCGGCGACGAGCAGCGCATTGTCGGCGAGCGACGAGAAGAACTGCGCCGCCATGATGATGTAGAAGCCGGCTTTCACCCGATTCCGCTTTTTTGAGGCGCGGCCGGGGTTTATAGCACAATAAGCCGCGATGCCTCGCCCCATCCGCGCGACGATCTCTGCCGACGCATTGGCGCAAAACTTCCTCGTCGCCAAAGCCTACGCGAGCGGGGCGAAGCTCTGGGCGGTGCTCAAGGCGAATGCCTACGGCCACGGCGTCGAGCGCGCTGCGCGCGCCCTCGAGGGGGCCGACGGCTACGCGGTGCTCGACTTCCAGGAAGCGGCGCGGCTGCGCGTCGCCGGCATCGACAAGCCGGTCCTCATGCTCGAGGGCTTCTTCAAGCCGCGCGACCTGCCGCTGCTCGCCAAGTACCGCCTCACGCCGGTGATCCACAACGCCGAGCAGGTGGAGATGCTGCGCCTGGCCGACCTTTCGGGCGAGATCGACGTCTACCTCAAGGTGAACAGCGGCATGAACCGCCTCGGCTTCATGGTCGACAACCTGCGCCCGGCCTACAACGCGGCGCGGCTGCATCCGCAGGTAAGGAACGTGACGCTGATGACGCACTTCGCCGACGCCGACGGCCCAGGCGGCATCAAGGGGCAGCTCGATCGGTTCAACGAGCTCACCAGGCCCTTCGAGCCGGGGCAGCGCTCGCTCGCCAACTCCGCGGCGCTGATCCGCTTTCCCGAGGCGCGCGGCGACTGGGTGCGCCCGGGCATCATGCTCTACGGCTGCTCGCCGTTCGCGGACCGCAGTGCCGAGTCGCTCGGCCTCAAGCCCGCGATGACGCTGAGCTCGGAGATCATCGCCACGCAGCACCTGCAGCCGGGAGAACGCGTCGGCTACGGGTACTCGTATCAGGCGGCAGAGGAGATGACGGTGGGCGTGGTCGCCTGCGGTTATGCCGACGGCTACCCGCGCCACGCGCCGAGCGGCACGCCGGTGCTCGTCAACGGCAAGCGCACCCGCACCGTTGGTCGCGTATCCATGGATATGATCGGCGTCGACATCAGCGACATTCCCGAGGCCCATGTCGGCACCCCGGTAACGCTGTGGGGCGAGGGCCTGTCGGCCGACGAGGTGGGGGCCGCCGCCGGCACGCTGAGCTACGAGCTGCTGTGCGCGCTGGCGCCCCGCGTTCCGGTGGAAGAGGCACCGTGAAGCGCAAGACCGCCTATGTCTGCTCCGACTGCGGCGCGAGCGCGCTGCAGTGGTTCGGTGCCTGCCCGTCGTGCGGCGCCGCCGGCACGCTGAGCGAGACGGTCACGGAACGGGGTCATTCATCAAGAATGAAAACGCCGACGATCGCCCTGGCCGATCTCCAGCCCAGGGAGCTCGCGCGGATCCCCACCGGCATGGAAGAGCTCGACCGCGCCCTCGGCGGCGGCCTCGTGCCGGGTCAGGTGGTGCTGCTCGGCGGCGACCCTGGCGTCGGCAAGTCCACCTTGCTGCTGCAAGCGCTGTCGTCGATCTCCGACGCCAACCTGTACGTCACCGGCGAGGAATCCGCCGACCAGGTGGCGATGCGCGCGCGGCGGCTCGGGCTTGACGCGAAGGGCATGCAGCTCCTCGCCGAGACACAGCTCGAGCGCGTGCTGGGCGCGCTCGAGGGCGCGCGGCCGCGCGTCGCGGTGATCGACTCGATCCAGACCGTCTGGGCCGAGGCGCTGCAGTCGGCCCCCGGCTCGGTGGCGCAGGTGCGCGAATGCGCGGCGCAGCTTACCCGCCAGGCGAAGCGCGACGCCACCGCGCTCTTCCTCATCGGCCACGTCACCAAGGAAGGCGCCATCGCCGGCCCGCGCGTGCTCGAGCACATCGTCGATACGGTGCTGTACTTCGAAGGCGACCCGAACTCGAGCTTCCGCCTGGTGCGCGCGGTGAAGAACCGCTTCGGCGCGGTGAACGAGCTCGGCGTGTTCGCCATGACCGAGAAGGGCCTCAGGGGCGTCAGCAATCCCTCACGCATCTTTCTTTCGACCCATGACAAGCCGGTCTCGGGTTCTTGCGTGCTGGCGAGCCTGGAAGGCACGCGGCCGCTGCTGGTCGAGGTCCAGGCGCTCGTCGACGCGGCGCACTCGCCCAATCCCCGCCGCCTATCCGTGGGGCTCGAGCCGAACCGGCTCGCCCTGCTGCTCGCGGTCCTGCACCGCCACGCCGGCATCGCCACGTGGGAGCAGGATGTGTTCGTCAATGCGGTGGGGGGCGTGCGCATCGGCGAGCCCGCCGCCGACCTCGCGGTGTGCCTCGCGGTCGTCTCGTCGCTGTCCGACCGGCCCATCCCGTCGAAGGTGGCGGTGTTCGGCGAGATCGGCCTCGCCGGCGAGGTCCGCCCGGCGCCGCGCGGCCAGGAGCGGCTGCGCGAGATGGCGAAGCTCGGCTTCGAGAAGGCCGTGATCCCCAGATCAAACCTTCCCAAGGGAAAGATCGCTGGCCTGGAGATCGTCGCGGTAGAGCGCGTCGACCAGGCGGTCCAGCTCCTGCGCAATCTGTAGAAATCGGGGTCAGACCCCGATTTGCCGTGCGATCGCGCCGCCGATGTTCGGGCTGCGGGGATTGGCTTCCAGAGTCAGCGCGAGCTCGGCTGCGCGTACGCCGCTACGTACTGCTGCCTCCAGGGTTGGCGGATAGTTCGGGTCCGTATAGTCGCCGGCGAGTAGCACGCCGTCGAGTTCCGTCGGAATCTTCCTCGCCGCAACTACCGACGTAATCGTCGCCCGCTTCTCGGCGATGACGCGGGTCCAGGCCGGGGCGGGAAGGTCCAGGACCTGCCCCAGCTCCTGATGGCAGCGCACCGCGAGCTCCTCGTGCGTCAGCTGCTGGTGGTCGCCCTGCGCGCTGATTACGCACGCGAGGCGGCCGCGCTCGCCGAGCAGCGCGCCGCGGTCGAACACCCATTGCACGAGCCCGTCGGCAAGGCCGAGCATGGGGAAGCGTAGTTTCACCGTCTCGGGATACTGCAGGTAGCAGGTGTAAATGGGCTGGTAGGTGTAGTCGGCCGCGATCTCCGGGAGCAAGGATTTCAGCTGGTGCGGGCCGACGGCGACGATGACCGCGTCAAATGTGCCTTTGAGGACACCAAGGTGGCGCACCGTCTCCTTGAAGTGGATCTCGCCGCCGCGGCGCCTCACGAATTCGGCGGCGGGCTCCGGGAAAAGGCGCGAAAGATCCACGCGCGGCAGAAGAAGCTCCGCGGCATCGGGCCCGCCGGCAAGAGTATCTTTCAATATTCTCAAGAACAGATTCGCCGAAGCGATAGCGCTCGGCGTGTTGAGCGCGGAAACGCATAGCGGCCGCCAAAGGTAGTGGCCGATGGCGCCGTCCTGGCCGTGCTGCTCGAGCAGCCGGTCCACCGAAATGTCCTCCTCCAGGGTGAACCGATTTTTCCGTAGCTTCTTCAAGAACTGCAAAGCGCGAATGCGCTCAGTCAGGGGCACGCCGCGCGCGGCGAGCATGCCGAGCGCCAGCCCGAGCGGCATCGGCAGCCACAGCGCGCGCAACCGGAACTTGCCGGGGTAGTGGATCTCGAGCGGCAGGCGCAGCACCGCGCTCCCGGGCACGCCGACGGTGCGCATCAGGCCGAACAGCACGGCATAGGCGCCGACCAGGATGTGCTGGCCGTTGTCGAGCTCGGTGCCCTGCGAGAGCACGCGGCGCGCACGGCCGCCCGGCACGGGGCCGGCTTCGAAGACAGTGACCGGCACGCCGCGCTGCGCGAGCGTCACCGCCGCCGCCATGCCGGCATAGCCTGCGCCGACGATGGCTACGCGGCGACCCGGGCCCGACCCGCTCATGCGGCGAGCCAGGTCTTCCATGCGATGAACAGCTTGCGCAGCGGCGTCAGGGACGTTCGCTGAGTGAGCACGCGGAAGCCGTCGCGCTCGATTTCGTCGAGCAGCGCGCGGTAGATCGCCGCCATGATCAGGCCCGGGCGCTGCGCCCGGCGGTCGGCGGCGGGGAGCGCCTGCATCGCCTGCGCATAGTGCTGCTTCGCGCGCGCGGCCTCGAAGCGCATCAGGCGGCCGAACGCGTCGGTCTGGCGCGACTGCAGGATGTCGGCGGCCGGGACGTCGTGCGCCTTCAGGTCCTCCATCGGCAGGTAGATGCGGTTCTTGCGCGCGTCCTCGCCCACGTCGCGGATGATGTTGGTGAGCTGGAAGGCGGTGCCGAGCGCTTTCGCGTACTCAAGCGTGCGGGCGTCCCTGTAGCCGAAGATGCCGACGGCGAGGACGCCCACGACGCCGGCCACGCGGTAGCAGTAGCGCTCGAGCCCCGGCCAGTCGAGGTAGCGCGTCTGCGTGAGATCCATTTCCATGCCGTCGATGATCTCACCCAGGTTGTCCTCGGAAATGCGGTACTTCTCGATGAAGGGCAGAAGCGCCTTGGTCACCGGGTGCTGGGGTGATCCGGCAAAGAGATTCGCGACCTCCGCGCGCCACCACGCCAGCTTGACCGCGGCGCGTTGCGGTTCGCTGGCCTCGTCGACCGCGTCGTCGACCTCGCGGCAGAACGCATAGAGCGCCGTGATCGCGCGGCGCCGCTCCGGCGGCAGGAAAAGAAACGAGTAGTAGAAGCTCGAGCCACTCGCCGCCGCCTTCTGCTGGCAGTACTCGTCGGGGGTCATACGGCCCTGACGAGCATCAAAGGCCAGTCGAGCATGCGCAGCACCGGGCGGCGGCGGAAGACGTCGTAGCCCGCGCGCTCGATCTTCTCGAGGATGCGCAGCCCCCCTTGCACCGTGGCGCGGATCTCCAGGCCTACGCGGCCGGGCAGGGCGCGTCCGAGGGGCGCGCCGCTGAGAAGAAGATGCTTGGCTCTCTCTGTTTCATACTTCATCAGCGCCTGCCAGGCTCGATCGCAGATCCTTTCCGCGAGGTGGCGCTCGCCGACGCCGTGGGCGGCCATCTCGTCTTGCGGCAGGTAGACGCGGCCTTTGGCGTAATCGATGTCCACGTCCTGCCAGAAATTGACGAGCTGCAGCGCCGAGCAGATCGCGTCGGACCGAGTGAGCTCTGAGTCAGTCGTTCGTTTGAACAGGTGCAGCAGCAGCCGGCCGACAGGGTTGGCGGACCGGCGGCAGTAGTCGAGCACCTCCGCATAGTCCGCGTAGCGCTGCTTCGTCACGTCCTGGGTGAACGCGTCCAGCAGGTCGGCAAATAGCTGAGGCGGAAGGGTATGCTCGCGGATGATGCGCGCGACGTCGCGGAACAGGGGATCCTGCGGCGTGTGGCCCGCGGCGATCGAACGGATCCTTTCCTTGTAGGAATCGAGGCTCGCCAACCGGGTGTGCCGAGGGGCGTCGCCCTCGTCGGCCAAGTCGTCGGCGGTGCGCGCGAAGCGGTAGATCACCGCCACCGGTTCGCGTAGCTTGGGCGGCAGAAGCAGCGACGCGACCGGGAAGTTTTCGTAGTGGCCGACCGACATCGGGACAAAAATCCGAAAGAGGCAGCGAAGGTATAATACGTTGTTTTTTAAATCCGTTTTTTGCGAAGGTGGCGGAATTGGCAGACGCACCAGACTTAGGATCTGACGCCGCAAGGCATGAGGGTTCGAGTCCCTCCCTTCGCACCACAGAAAGAA
>JAQSVY010000272.1 GCA_029266935.1 Burkholderiales bacterium | reverse complement strand
GTCGCGCGCCATCGCCAGCAGCATCTTGCGGAAGTTCTCGGCCTGCGCGTCCTCGGCGCTCTGGAACTCGATGCGGTCGAGCTTGGACACGCCGTCGACCAGCTCCGCGACCGGTCTTCCGAAGGTGTCGGAGATCTCGTCCTTGGTGACCGAGGTGTCCTCGGTCACGTCGTGGAGGAGCGCCGCCATCAGTGTCTGGCCGTCGAGGCGCCAGCCGGCCAGGATCTCGGCGACCGCGAGCGGGTGCGAGATGTAGGGGTCGCCCGACTGCCGGGTCTGGCCGGCGTGGGCGGCCTCGGAGAAGCGGTAGGCCTCGGCGAGCCGCGCCACATCCTTCGCTTTGAGATAGGCGAAGCGTCCGGGGTCGGGAAGCGCTACGGCGACAGCCATAGTCCCGAGACTACCCCCAAAATCAAACAACTACAGCGTCGGGCCGGGCGGCGGGGTGGGGTTGCGCTTCAGCACCTCGGTGCCGATCTTGCCGGTCGCGATCTCGCGCAGGGCGATGACCGTGGACTTGTCCCGGTTGGGCTCGACCAGTGGCGAGGCGCCGGCGCCGAGCTGGCGCGCGCGGTAGGTCGCCGCCAGCGTGAGCTGGAAGCGGTTGGGAATTCTCTTCAGGCAATCGTCAACGGTGATGCGCGCCATGGGGCCTCAATCTTTCGTTTCGGATGATTTCCGCCAGTTCGGACTTGGCGGTGTCGAAGTCTTTGTTAATTATAGCGTATTCGAACTCCCCGGCGTGCGCGAGTTCGTCCTTCGCATTCTGCAGCCGCCGGTGGATGACGGTATCGGAATCCTGGCCGCGCGCCCGTATGCGCCGCTCGAGCTCCGCGATGGAAGGCGGGTGGATGAAGATGCCGACGCACCCGGGATAGTGCGCGCGCACCTGGCGCGCGCCCTGCCAGTCGATCTCGAGCACGAGGTCCTCTCCGCGCTCGAGCACCCGATCGATCACCTGCTTCGCGGTCCCATAGCGGTAGCCGTGCACTTCCGCGCTCTCGAGGAACTCGCCGCGCTCGCGCATCGCGAGGAAAGTGGCGTCGTCGACGAAGTGGTACTCGCGGCCGTTCGCCTCGCCGGGACGAGGCGGGCGCGTGGTATAGGAGATGGAGAGCCGCAGCCGCGGCTCGTCCTTCAGCAGCGCATTGATGAGCGAGGTCTTGCCGGCGCCCGAGGGCGCGGTGATCACGAACAGCTTGCCACTCATTCGATATTCTGCACTTGTTCGCGGATCTGCTCGACGAGGAGCTTGAGCTCCAGCGCGCAATCGGAGAGCGCCTGGCTCGCCGCCTTGGAGGCGAGGGTATTCGCCTCGCGGTTCAGCTCCTGGGCGAGGAAATCGAGGCGCTTGCCGGCTGCTCCGCCCTGCGCAAGGGTGCGATCGACCTCGCCGAGGTGCGCGCGCAGGCGGTCGATCTCCTCGCCGACGTCGCTGCGCGCGGCGAACAGCGCCACCTCGGTGCGGATGCGCTCGTCGTCGGCGGAGCCGAGCGCCTCGCGCAACCGTTCGGTCAATTTGGCTTGATAGATCTCAATCGACTCCGGCACCAGCGGCGCCACCTCGTCGATCCGGCGGCGCATGGCGGCCACGCGCTCGGCCACCGCGGCGGCGAGCTTCGCGCCCTCGCGACGGCGCGCCGCAAGGAGCTCATCGAGCACCTGGCCGCAAAGCCGCTCCGCGGCGGGGCGCAGCACGTCCTCCGACGTCTGCGCGGCGGCGACCACGCCGGGCCAGCGCAGCACGTCGGCGATGCGCAGCGGCGCTGCGCCCGGAAAGGCACGCCCGGCCTCCTCGGCGAGCGCCTTCAGCCGCGTCAGGGCAGCCGCATCCAAGTGCTCCGGCGAGCGAGCGGAAGAATCCAGAAAGAAAACCCGGCAATCCACCTTGCCGCGCGCCACGCGCTTGGTGATCGCCTCGCGCAGCAACGGCTCGAGGGCGCGCAGCTCCTCGGCGACGCGCAGCGACAGATCGAGGAAGCGCCCGTTCACCGAGCGCAGCTCGATGCCGAGGCTGCCGCGACCGGTGTCGGCAGACGCGGCTGCATAGCCGGTCATGCTGCTGATCATCTGTGACAAAATCATAGGGGAGATGGCATCGCAAGCCAACACAAAACAACTGAATCTGCCGCTGCCGCGAGGCGCCTGGGTTGACAACTACGAGATCCTGAAGCTCATCTCGAGCGGCGGCTTCTCCTTCGTCTACCTCGCGCACGACGAGAATCAGGTCCCGGTGGTGCTCAAGGAGTACCTGCCCTCCGTCCTGGCGCTGCGCACGAGCGGCAGCGGGCCGCTCGCGCCGGCGCTGTCGGAGGGCGACCTCGCCAAGTTCCGCTATGGCATGAAATGCTTCTTCGAGGAAGGTCGCGCGCTCGCGCACATCTCGCACCCGAACGTGGTGCGCGTGCAGAACTTCCTGCGGTTCAACGACACCGTGTACCTGGCGATGCGATTCGAGCGTGGCCGCACCCTGCAGGAGCACATCAAGCGCCACCACGGTTCGCTCGGGGAGGCGTGGCTGCGCGACACCTTCTCCGAGCTCCTGAACGGGCTGCGCGAGGTGCACACGCACAAGCTCCTGCACCTCGACATCAAGCCGGCCAACGTCTACCTGCGCAACGACGGCTCGCCGGTGCTGATCGACTTCGGCGCCGCGCGCCAGGCGCTCTCTCAGGAGGGCATGAAGCTGCCGCCGACTTACACGCCGGGCTTCGCCGCGCCCGAGCAGCACAGCGGCGGCCAGCTCGGGCCGTGGACCGACATCTACGCAGTCGGCGCGGCCCTCTACACCTGCCTTTCCGCGGCTTCGCCGCCGCGCGCCGACGAGCGCATGCGCAAGGACGAGCTCGCGCCGGCGCGGCGCGCCTTCGCGGGGAAGTGCTCCGAGGAGCTTCTCGAGATCATCGATTGGTGCCTGCAGCTCGACCACAACGACCGTCCGCAGAGCGTCTTCGAGCTGCAGAAGGCGCTGCGTGGGGAGGAAGTGAAATGAGGGCCGCTTGAAGTTCGCTCACGCCCAGGCGACGCGCATCGGCGGGCGCGCCATGAACGAGGACCGCGTCGGCTTCTGGCA
>JAQSVY010000019.1 GCA_029266935.1 Burkholderiales bacterium | reverse complement strand
TGCATCACGCGTTGGAAGAAGCGCGAGTAGAGCAGGTGCAGGATGGCGTGCTCGATGCCGCCGATGTACTGGTCGACCGGCATCCAGTAGCCCGCGCGCTCGTCGAGCATCGCCCGGTGCTGGTCCGGGCAGGCGAAGCGCGCGAAGTACCAGGAGGAGTCGACGAAGGTGTCCATGGTGTCGGTCTCGCGCCGCGCCGGCTTGCCGCACGACGGGCACTTCGTGTCGACGTAGGACGCACGCTTGTTGAGCGGATTGCCGGTGCCGTCGGGCACCACGTCCTCCGGCAGCACGACCGGCAGCTGGTCGTCCGGCACCGGCACGTCGCCGCACGCGGCGCAGTGCACGATCGGGATCGGCGTGCCCCAGTAGCGCTGGCGCGAGATGCCCCAGTCGCGCAGGCGCCATTGCACCTGCTTCTCCCCCAGTCTCTTCTTCTTCAGATCCGCGGCGATTGCATCCGTGGCCTGCTGGAAATCCAGGCCGTCGTACCTGCCCGAGTTGACGCACACGCCGTGCTCGGCGTACTCGGGCTTCCAGGGCGCCGGCACGGTGTCGCCCAGCGGATGGCGGATCACCGGCTTGATCGGCAGCTGGAATTTGAGGGCGAACTCGTAGTCGCGCTCATCGTGCGCCGGTACCGCCATCACCGCGCCTTCGCCGTAGCCCATCAGCACGTAGTTCGCGACCCACACCGGCAGCTTTTCACCGCTGATGGGATGGGTGACGAATACGCCGGTCGGCAGGCCCTTCTTTTCCACCTGCGCGAGCTCGGCCTCCATGGCGGGCCCGTGCTTGCACTCTTCGACGAAGGCCTTGATGGCGGGGTTCTTCTGAGCAGCAAAGGCGGCAATGGGATGCTCCGCGGCGACCGCGCAGAAGGTGGCGCCCATCAGCGTGTCGGCGCGGGTCGTGAAGACCCACAGCACCTTCTTCTCGCCGTTCAATTCGTACGGGAAGCCTACGCGCACGCCTTCGGACTTGCCGATCCAGTTTTTCTGCATCAGCTTCACCTGCTCGGGCCAGCCGGGCAGACCGTCGAGCGCCGCGAGCAGCTCCTCGGCGTAGGCGGTGATGCGCAGGAAGTACATCGGGATCTCGCGCTTTTCCACCACGGCGCCGGTGCGCCAGCCGCGGCCCTCGATCACCTGCTCGTTGGCGAGCACGGTCTGGTCGACCGGGTCCCAGTTCACCACGCCCGTCTTCTTGTAGGCGAGGCCCTTCTTGAAGAGGCGCGTAAAGAGCCACTGGTTCCAGCGGTAGTAGTCGGGGCGGCAAGTGGCGAGTTCGCGCTCCCAGTCGAGAGCGAAGCCGAGGCTCTGCAGCTGCGACTTCATGTAGGCGATGTTGTCGTACGTCCACTTCGCCGGCGGCACGCCGTTCGCCATCGCGGCGTTCTCGGCGGGCAGGCCGAACGCGTCCCATCCCATCGGCTGCAACACGTTGGCGCCGCGCATGCGGTGATAGCGGGTCAGGACGTCGCCGATGGTATAGTTCCTGACATGCCCCATGTGCAGCTTCCCCGAGGGGTAGGGGAACATGGACAGGCAATAGAACTTCTTCCGCGCTGGATCTTCCGCAACATGAAAAGAACGCTCGCTTTCCCAGAACTGCTGGGCTGCGCGCTCGACCGACTGCGGCTCGTAGGCTTCTTGCATGGGGAGCCGCAAATTATATTGCTGTTGCTCGCGCGGGTTGCGCACCGGCTACGCGGCCGAGGTCCCGCGGGTAACTGGAAGTAAAATCGCGGCTTGTCGCTTCACCTCGAACTTCTCAACCCCGAGCAGCTTGCCGCAGTCACCCTGCCCGACGAGCATGCGCTGATCCTCGCCGGCGCGGGCAGCGGCAAGACCCGCGTGCTGACCACGCGCATCGCCTGGCTGGTGAAGGGCGGACGCGTCTCGCCGGCGCAGCTCCTCGCGGTGACGTTTACCAACAAGGCGGCGCGCGAGATGCTCACGCGCATCACCGCCATGCTGCCGCTCAACCCGCGCGGCATGTGGATCGGCACCTTCCACGGCTTGTGCAACCGGATGCTGCGCGTCCACCATCGCGACGCGGGCCTGCCGCAGTCGTTCCAGATCCTCGACTCGCAGGACCAGCTCGCGGCCTTGAAGCGCCTGTGCAAGGCGCTCGGCGTCGACGAGGACCGCATCGCGCCGCGCGATCTGCAGTATTTCGTCAACGCGCAGAAGGAAGAAGGCGTGCGCGCGCGCGACGTGCCCGCGGGAGACGAGAACACCCGGCGCCTCACCGAGCTCTACGCTGCCTACGACGAGCAGTGCCAGCGCGAGGGCGTGGTGGATTTCCCGGAGCTGCTCCTCCGCAGTTTTGAACTATTGAAAAATCATGAAATTCTGCGAGCGCATTACTCGCAGCGCTTCCGCCATGTGCTGGTCGACGAGTTCCAGGACACCAACCGGCTTCAGTACCGCTGGCTGAAGCTGCTTGTCTCTCCGCAGACATCCTTGTTCTGCGTGGGAGACGACGACCAGTCGATCTACACCTTCCGCGGTGCGCATGTCGGCAACATGTCGGACTTCGAGCGCGAGTTCCGCGTCCGGCACGTGATCCGCCTCGAGCAGAACTACCGGTCGCACGGCAACATCCTCGATGCGGCGAACGCCCTTATCGCCAACAACCGCAAGCGCCTCGGGAAAAACCTGTGGACCGCCGCCGGCGCCGGCGAGCCGATCCGCGTCTTCGAAGGCGAGTCCGACGCGGATGAGGCACGCTGGGTCGTCGAGGAGGTGCAGGCGCTCGCGCGTGAAGGCACGCGACGCTCGCAGATGGCGGTGCTCTACCGCTCCAACGCCCAGTCCCGGGTGCTCGAGCACGCGCTCTTTTCGCAAGGCGTGCCCTACCGCGTCTACGGGGGCCTGCGCTTCTTCGAGCGCGCGGAGATCAAGCATGCGCTCGCCTACTTGCGCCTGGTCGCCCTGCCGGACGACGACAGCGCCTTTCTGCGCGTGGCGAACTTCCCGCCGCGCGGCATCGGCGCGCGCACCCTCGAGCAGCTCCAGGACGCGGCGAAGCAGGCCCGCGTTCCCCTGCTCAAGGTTTCTGAAGGAAAAGCGTCCATCTTCAAGAATCTCATCGAGGGGCTGAAGACCGAGACGCAGGGCCTGCCGCTGCACGAGATCGTCGAGATCGTGATCCAGAAAAGCGGCCTCATCGAGCATTACAAGACCGAGCGCGAGGGCGCCGACCGCATCCAGAACCTGGAGGAGCTGGTGAACGCCGCCGCCACTTTCTCCGAGGAGGACCGCGAGGTCGAGTCCGGCGAGGCCGCCGACCCGCTCACCGCCTTCCTCACCCACGCCGCACTCGAGGCCGGCGAGCACCAGGCGGGCGAGGGCCAGGACGCGCTGCAGATGATGACGGTACACTCGGCCAAGGGGCTCGAGTTCGACGTGGTGTTCCTCTCCGGGCTCGAAGAGGGCCTCTTCCCGCACGAGCAGAGCGCGATGGAGCGCGATGGCCTCGAGGAGGAGCGCCGCCTCGCCTACGTCGCCATCACCCGCGCGCGCAACCGCCTGTACCTCTCACACGCGCAGACGCGCATGCTGCACGGCCAGACGCGCTACAACGTCGCGTCGCGCTTCCTCGAGGAGGTGCCGCAGCAGCTGATGAAGTGGCTGACGCCACGCTTTTCGCGCCAGAAGGCCTTCGCCCCCGACTTTTCAAGATCGAATCAGCCTTTCCCCTTGAAGAAGGCGGTGAGCCGCGAAGTCGGCGGCTTCCGCATCGGCCAGAACGTGGTGCACCCGAAGTTCGGCAGCGGCGTCATCGTCGATGCCGAGGGGCAGGGCACCGACGCGCGCGTGCAGGTCAACTTCGGCAGTCAGGGCGTGAAGTGGCTCGCGGTGGCGGTGGCCAAGCTGCAGGCGGCTTAGCTCGGCCCTTCGCGCTGCCCAGCTAGCGGCATTCGATCCTCATCCTTCGCGGCGCTCGGCGACAAGCGCCGGCAGCGTGCGCTGCGGCGGAAGGC
Organism: Burkholderiales bacterium; assembly: GCA_029266935.1. GTDB lineage: Bacteria > Pseudomonadota > Gammaproteobacteria > Burkholderiales > SG8-39 > SCGC-AG-212-J23. Next base: position 6,954 of record JAQSVY010000019.1, on the reverse strand, counting down.
GCACGGCGAAGCGGCTGCCGGCACCCGGCGCGCTCTCGATGGAAAGCGTTGCCTCGTGGCGAGCCAGCGCGTGCTTGACGATGGCAAGGCCCAGGCCTGTGCCGCCGCTCTCTCGTGAGCGGCCGCGGTCGACGCGGTAAAAGCGCTCGGTAAGCCGGGGGATGTGTTCGGGGGCGATGCCGACGCCGGTGTCCTCGACGGCGAAAGTCGCGCCCTCCGGTCCGTCGGTCCACGACAGCCGGACCTTGCCGCCGGGGGGCGTGTAGCGGATCGCGTTGCTCACGAGGTTGCCGAACGCGCTCGCGAGCTCCTGCTCGGAGCCGGCGATGTCCACGTGCGGATCCGCCTCGAGGGACAGTACATGGCCTCCCCCCGAAAGCGCCTTGCCGTCGGCGAGGACGCGGTCGAGCAGCGCCCGCACGCGCACGCGCCCGGCGGCCGGCAACGGTGAAGACTCCAGCACCGAGAGTGCGAGCAGGTCGTCGATGATGCGCTGCATGCGAGCCGCCTGCTCTCGCATCATGCCGAGGTAGTCGCGCTGGCGCTGCGGGTCGAGCTTGAGCTCACGCACCGTCTCGAGGAAGCCGACGAGCACGGTGAGCGGCGTGCGCAGCTCGTGCGAGACGTTGGCGACGAAGTCGCGGCGCATGGTCTCGACGCGCTCGGCCTGGGTCACGTCGCGGCACAGAAGCAGGCGCTGCGTTCTCCCGTAGGGGATGAGCCGCAGCATGACGCGCGCGCCCAGCTCGCCCTGGATGACTAGTTCCTGCGTGCCCTGCGCCCCCAGGGTCTCGGCAAGCGCCGGCGCGCGCACTAGGTTGCCGACCGGCTGCCCCACGTCGGCGCGCAGGTCGAGCCCGAGCATCGCGGAGGCCTTGTCGTTGCTCCACTCGATGCGGTTCCCGGCACCCAGGACCACCACGCCGTCGGGCAGCGCTTGCGCAGCGCGGCGAAATCGCGCAAGCGCCTCGGCGAGGTCCTTCTCGCGCCTGGCCGCGGCGCGCTCGAAACGGTGCAGGGCCGTGAGCACCTCGTCCCAACTGCCGGTGCCTTCGGGCACCTGGCCGCGAGCCGGATCGGTGAGCCAGCGCGCGAGGCGCGAAAGATGGCGCACATGATGGAAAAGCAGCGCACCCAGGCCGGTGCCGAAGAAGCCCCAGCCCCAGCTCGCACCCGCGATCAGCCCGATGGCAAGCGCTGCCGCCGCAACCGCGGCGAGCGAGGCGAGCGTCTTGCGATGGACGGCGCTCAATCGGCGCGCAGCCCGTAGCCGGCGCCGCGCACCGTGTCGATGAGCCGGTCGTGTCCCGAGGGCTCGAGGGCCTTGCGCAGGCGGCGAATATGGACGTCGACGGTCCGCTCCTCGATGAACACGTGGTCACCCCAGACATGGTCGAGCAATTGCGCGCGGGTATAGATGCGGCCGGGATGCGTCATGAAGAAATGCAGCAGCCGGAACTCCGACGGCGAGAGCTCAAGGCGCCGGTCGCCGGCGACAACGCGCCGCGCCGCCGGGTCGAGGCGCAAACCCTTGACCTCCACCGCCTCGTCCGAGAGCTGCGGCGAGCGCCGCCGCAGCACGGCCTTGATGCGCGCGTTGAGCTCCTTTGGCGAGAAGGGCTTGGTGAGGTAGTCGTCGGCACCCGCTTCCAGGCCGGCAACCTTGTCCTGCTCCATGGCCCGCGCCGTGAGCATGAGGATCGGCAGGTCGCGGGTGCGCGGATCGCCGCGCAGGCGGCGGGCGAACGCCACGCCGGACTCCCCGGGCAGCATCCAGTCGAGCACGACTACGTCGGGAAGCTCGGCTCGGATCGCCGCATCGGCGGCTTCCGCGCTCGCGGCGCGCAGCACCCGGTGACCAGCGTGCTCCAAATTGACGGCGACGAGCTCCTGGATCTGCGGCTCGTCCTCGACGACCAGGACCGTCGCGCTCATGCCCCCGGCTGCGGCGAGCGCGTGTGGCGCACGTCGGTGCCCCTCACGATGTAGATCACGTACTCGGCCATGTTCTTCGCGTGGTCGCCGATCCGCTCGATGGCCTTCGCGATCCAGACGATCTCAAGCGCGGTGGAGATCGTGCGCGGGTCCTCCATCATGAAGGTGATGAGCTGGCGCAGGATGGCGCGGAACTCGGCATCGAGGCCGGCGTCGTCGCGGATCACGCCCTGGGCGGCCTCGCAGTCCAGTCGCGCGAAGGCGTCGAGCGAGCGGCGCAACATCGCGATGGCCGCCTCGGCGGCGTGGCGCACGTCGACCGCCGGCGGCAAAGGCGCCGCGCCCCGCTCGTGGATCGCCTTCGCCATGCGAGCCATCTTCTGCGCCTCGTCGCCGATGCGCTCGAGGTCGGTCACCGTCTTGGCGATGGCGAAGATCATGCGCAGGTCGGAGGCGGCGGGCTGGCGCCTGACGATGAGGTGGCTCGTGTCCCCGTCGAGCGCGACCTCCATGGCATTCACTCGATGGTCGTCGTCGATGACCTGCTCGAGGGCCGCGAGGTCGCCGGAGGCCAGCCCGTCGATCGCGCGCCGGATCTGCGACTCCACGAGACCGCCCATCTGCAGCACGCGCGTGCGAATCGCGCCGAGGTCGAGGTCGTATTGTTTGGAGGCGTGCTCGTTCGCCATGGTCCTAGCCGAAGCGCCCGGTGATGTAGTCCTCGGTCTGCTTCTTCTGTGGCTTGATGAACAGCTCGTCGGTGACGCCGAATTCGACCAGCTCGCCGAGGTACATGTAGGCGGTGAAGTCGGACACGCGCGCCGCCTGCTGCATGTTGTGCGTGACGATGAGGATGGTGACGCGCTTCTTCAAGTCGTGCATCAGCTCCTCGATCGAGGCGGTGGCGATCGGGTCGAGCGCAGACGTGGGCTCATCGAACAACAACAACTCAGGATCCGTTGCGAGGGCCCGCGCGATGCACAGGCGCTGCTGCTGACCGCCGGAAAGGTTGTAGGCGGGCTGGTGCAGGCGCTCCTTCACCTCGTCCCACAGCGCCGCGTCGTGCAGCGCCTGCTCCACCTTCTCCTCGACCGCGCGGCGCGAGCGCTCGCCACGCACGCGCAGGCCGTAGGCGACGTTCTCGAACACCGTCTTCGGGAACGGATTGGGCTTCTGGAACACCATGCCGATGCGCATGCGCACGTCGATCGGGTCGATGCTGCGCGCGAGGAGATCGGTGTTGTCGGGCTGCAGGATGATCTGCCCGTCGTAGCGATTGCCGGGGTACAGATCGTGCATGCGGTTGAAGCAGCGCAGGAAGGTGGACTTGCCGCAGCCCGAAGGGCCGATCAGCGCCGTCACCTGGCGCTCGTGCACCGGCATGCTGATCCCCTTCAGCGCCTGGAAATCACCGTAGTAGAAGCTCAGGCTGCGCGCTTCGGCCTTCGTGGCGAGGAGCTGTTCCATCATCGATTCCGGAGCGGACATCATAGCCTCGTTACCACTTGATGTTGCGGCGCAGGCGGTAGCGCAGCCAGATGGCGAGACCATTCATGGCGAGCGTCATGAACACCAGGACGAAGCCCGCCGCGGCGGCGTTGTCCTGGAAGGCGGCCTCCGGGCGCGAAGTCCAGTTGAACATCTGGATCGGCATGACGGTAAACGGCGACATCAGCCAGTCGAAGGACACGAAGGGCGGCTCGGCCTTGAGCGGCGCCGGCGGCAGGAAGGCGATGAAGGTGAGCGCGCCGATGGTGATGATGGGCGCGGTCTCGCCGATCGCGCGCGCCATGCCGATGATGATGCCGGTGAGTATGCCGGCCGAGGAGTAGGGCAGGATGTGGTAGCGCACCGTCTGCCAGCGCGTCGCCCCTAGCGCGTACGAGCCTTCGCGGATCACCTGCGGGATCGAGCGAATCGCCTCGCGCGTGGCCACGATCACCACCGGCAGGATGAGCAGCGCGAGCGTCAGTCCCGCGGAGAGGATGCTTTGGCCGAGGCCGAACTGGTAGACGAACAGGCCCAGCGCCAGCAGGCCGTACACGATGGAGGGCACACCGGCGAGATTGGTGATGTTGATCTCGATCAGGTCGGTGACCCAGCTCTTGCGCGCGTATTCCTCGAGGTAGATCCCCGAGGCGACGCCGAGCGGCACGGCGAAGAAGGCGGTCACCAGCATCACCAGCGTCGAGCCGACCCATGCCGAGAGGATCCCGGCCTGCGTGGCACGCCGCGAGGGGAAGCTGGTGAAGAAATGCCAGTCCAGGCGCGGTAGCCCGTCCACCGCCATGTTTACGAACAGCGTGAGAAAGGTGAGCACCGCCACCATCAGGGCGACGATGCCGACCAGCGCGAACACGACATCCTGGTGCTTGCGGTGCATCAGTAGGCCTCGCGGAAGCGCTTGCGCAGGACGTGCCCAGCGAGGTTGCAGGCGAGCGTGAACAGCATCAGCGTCAGGCCGGCGGCGAAGATCGTCTGGTAGCCGACCGAGCCGTGCGGCAGGTCGCCGAGGGCAACCTGCACGATGTAGGCCGTGATGGTGGCCGCCGGCTCGAGCGGGTTGAAGGTGAGATTGGGCTGCATGCCGCCGGCGACGGCGAGGATCATCGTCTCGCCGACCGCCCGCGAGATGCCGAGGATGTACGCCGACGCGATCCCGGAGAAGGCGGCGGGGACCACGACCCGGGTGGCGGTCTGGAAACGCGTCGCGCCCATCGCGTACGAGCCCTCGCGCAGGGCCATCGGCACCGCGCGCATCGCGTCCTCCGAGATGGAGCTGACGTACGGGATGATCATGATGCCCATCACCAGCCCTGCCGAGAGGAGGTTGAAGCCCGGCAGACCCGGCATCACCTTCTGCAGCAGCGGCGTGACGAACAAGAGCGCGAAGTACCCGTACACGATGGTCGGCACGCCCCCCAGCATCTCGAGCACCGGCTTTACCATCTCGCGCAGGCGGTATGGGGCGAACTCCGACAGGTAGATGGCGATGATGGTTCCGAGCGGAATGGCCACGGCGAGGGCGACGAACGAGCTGGTGAGCGTGCCCGAGAGAAGAACCACGATGCCGAAATGGGCGTCGTCGAAGAGCGGCGTCCATTGCCGGTCGGTGAGGAAGTCGCGCAGGGGCACCTGCTCGAAGAACACCACCGATTCCTTCACCAGGACATAGACGATGGCGACGGTAGTGACCACCGAGATCAGGGCCGCGAAGAACAGCAGGACCTCGATGAGCCGCTCGCGGATATGCCGCGCCCGCCTGCTGGCGAGATACGCCGTGCCGTGCAGCGCTGCGGTTGCCTTGGCCATCGGGACCGGGGCAGCGTATGTTTCCATTGTTACTGTTTCATGACGGCGCTCTCCGCCTGTCACGAAACGGCAATGCCGCGCGCCTAGAGTGCCGCTCCATGACACTCAACAAAGGGAATGCTCATGACGCGCTTCGGTTTGCTGCTTGCCGCCGGTCTGGTGCTTGCCGGCTCCGCCTTCGCACAGACGCCGATCGTCAAGATCGACGGCTCGAGCACCGTCTATCCGATCTCGGAGGCGGTCGCGGAGGAATTCCAGAAATCCAAGCGCGGCGCGGTCCGCGTCACCGTGGGCATCTCCGGCACCGGTGGCGGCTTCAAGAAGTTCTGCCGCGGCGAGACCGACATCTCCGACGCCTCCCGCCCGATCCTGGAGAAAGAAATGAAGGCATGTGCCGAGGCCGGGATCAAGTACGTCGAGCTGCCGGTGGCCTTCGACGCGCTCACCGTGGTGATCAACCCCAAGAATTCCTGGGTGAAGGAGCTCAAGGTCGAGGAACTGAAGAAGATGTGGGAGCCGTTGGCGCAAGGCAAGATCACGCACTGGAACCAGGTCAACCCGTCCTGGCCGAACGCGCCGCTCAAGCTCTTCGGGCCCGGCGCCGATTCGGGAACCTTCGACTACTTCACCGATGCCATCAACGGCAAGGAGAAGGCGAGCCGCGGCGACTTCACCGCCTCGGAGGACGACAACGTGCTGGTGCAGGGCGTGTCGCGCGATGTGCATGCCATCGGCTACTTCGGCCTCGCGTACTACGTCGAGAACAAGGACAAGCTGAAGGCGGCGCCGATCGTCAACAAGGGCGCCACCGAAGCAATTGTGCCCTCTCTCGAGACGGTCATGAACGGCACCTACCAGCCGCTCGCCCGCCCGATCTTCATCTACGTGAGCGACAAGGGCATGCGGCGTCCCGAGGTGCGGGAATTCGTGCAGTTCTACCTCAGGAACGCATCCAAGCTGGTGAAGGAAGTCGGCTACGTGCCTCTCGCCGCCAAGCACTATGAGATGGCCCTCAAGAACTTCACCGAGCAAAAGCTCGGCACGGTATTCGGCGGCAAGTCCGAAGTCGGCGTCAAGGTCGAGGAGCTGCTCGCGCGCAAGGCGCATCTCTGATCACGCGATGAGCGCTACCGCCAGGTAGCGCGCCAGCCGGCCCGCCGCCATGAATGCCAGCGCTGCGGGCCAGCTCAGCCTCAGCCACCCTGCAGCGACGCACAGGGCGTCGCCCACCAGCGGCAGCCAGGCCAGCAGCAGCGCGGCGACGCCATAGCGTTTGACGAACTCGAGAGGTTTCTCCTTCAACGGGCCTTCCGGGATGAAGCGGCCGATCGCATAGGAGGTCATGCCCCCGGCGGTGTTGCCGACCGTGGCGGTCGCGACGGCCAGCGCCACGTTCTCCGGGTGCATTTTCAGGTAGGCGAAGAGCGCCGCTTCGGAGGGCAGCGGCACCAGCGTCGCGGCGGCGAAGCTTGCGGCGAACAGGGCGGCCAGTTCCCCCATGCTAAATTCCACCGGCTTTGAACAAGAACTACCTCGAAAGGATCCTGAAAGCGCGCGTCTACGACGTGGCGGTCGAGACGCCGCTCGAGCCGGCGCGCGGCCTCTCCCGGCGCATGGGCAACAAGCTGCTCATCAAGCGCGAGGACCTGCAGCCGATATTCTCGTTCAAGCTGCGCGGCGCCTACAACAAGATGGCGTCGCTGCCGC
>JAQSVY010000271.1 GCA_029266935.1 Burkholderiales bacterium | reverse complement strand
CAGCATCACGAGCGAGGACTGCACGCTCATCATCGAGCGGTAGCCCGAGTCGACGCGCTCGACCTCGCGGGCGATGAGCCCGTAGGAGACGTAGCTCATACCCGGGCCGCCGTACTCGGCCGGAATGGTCGGCCCGAGCAGGCCGAGCTCGCCCATCTCGCGAACGATCTTTGGGTCGGTCTTCTCGTTCCGAAATGCTTCGAGGATCCGGGGCGCCAGCTTCCCCTGGCAATAGGCTTGCGCGGCATCGCGCACCATGCGTTCCTCCTCGGTGAGCTGCTGCTCGAGGAGGAAAGGGTCCTGCCAGCTGAACTCGGCCTTCGTCTTCTTGATCGGGGCGTTCATCATTGCACCCGCTCGAGGATCACGGCGAGCCCCTGGCCGACGCCGATGCAGAGCGACACCGCCGCGTAGCGCCCGCCCGACTGCTGCAGCTCGCGCGCCACGGTGAGCGCGAGACGCGCACCCGAGGCGCCGAGCGGGTGGCCGATGGCGATGGCGCCGCCGTTCGGATTGACGCGCGGGTCCTTGTAGTCGACATCCATGAGCTTCAGGCACCCCAGCACCTGGCTCGCGAACGCCTCGTTGATTTCGATAATATCCATATCGCTCAATTTCAAATTGACTCTTTCAAGAGCTCTCGGAATCGCATACGCCGGGCCGACGCCCATGATGCGCGGCTCGACGCCGGCGCTCGCCGCGGCCAGGATGCGCGCGATCGGCCTCCTCCCGCGTTTTTCACCCCAATTCGCGCTTCCGATGACCAGCGCCGCTGCACCGTCATTGACGCCGGAGGCGTTGCCGGCGGTAACCACGCCGCCCTCGAAGAGCGGCTTGAGCTTGGCGAGCGCGTCCATGGAGGCATCCCGGCGTGGATGCTCATCCGCGCTGAACGATTCTCCTGCAGCGTCTTTCTTCCTGGACGGCAAGGTGACGGGCTTGATTTCGCCCGCATAGAAGCCTTCCTTTTCCGCCTTCGCGTATTTCTGCTGCGAGGCGAGGGCGAACTCGTCGGCTTGCGCGCGCGTGACGCCGAAGTCCTTCGCCACGTTATCCCCGGTCTCGGGCATCGAGTGGTTGCCGAACTGCTTGATCACCCGCGGATTGGGAAAGCGCGCGCCGATGGTGGTGTCGAACATCTTCACTTCGCGGCTGAAAGGCGAGTCGGACTTGCTGAAGACATAGGGCGCGCGGCTCATGCTCTCGACGCCGCCCGCGAGGTAGAGGTCCCCTTCGCGGCAGGTTACGGCGCGCGCCGCGTCCACCACCGCCTGCAGGCCGCTCGCGCAAAGGCGGTTCACCGTCACTCCGGGCGTAGTCGCCGGCAGCCCCGAGAGCAGCGCCGCGAAGCGCGCCACGTTGCGCGAGTCCTCGCCGGCCTGGTTGACGCAGCCCAGCACCACGTCGGCTATCTCGGCGGGCTCTATCTTGTTGCGCGCCACGACCTCGCGGATCACCTCGGCGGCGAGGTCGTCAGGGCGCACCGGCGCGAGCTTGCCGGCGTGCCGGCCGATCGGGGTGCGCAGTCCGTCGTAGAGGTAGGCGTCGAGCATGTGGCTTACTCCGCAGTGAGGAGGGAAACGCCGAGCTGCGCCCGGCGCCTGAGCCAGGGGCTCGCGCGGTAGCGCGGCTCCTGGTAGATCGAATGCATCGCATCGAGGATGGCGAGGATCTTGCCGGTGCCGAGGGCATCGCCCATCGCCAGCGGACCTTTCGGATAGCCCAGGCCGAGCATGACGGCGCGGTCGAGGTCCTCGGGCGCGGCGATGCGCATCTGCGCAATGTCGCAGCCGACATTGACGATGTGCGCGACGACTCGCTGCGCCACGAAGCCGGCCGAATCGTTGATCACCGAGACCGGCACGCCATCGACGCCGAGCAGGGCGTGCGCGGCGTCGATAGTTTCCTTTCTCGTGACGGGAGTCTTCATCAGGGTCCGGCGCTTGGCGAAGCCGAAAAGCGGGTCGACCGCGACCGTGCGCGCCGGGTCAAGTCCGAGCTCGACCGCGGCCGTCGTGGCGTCCTTGCCGAGGGGAGCAACGAAGCACACTGATGCATCTCTTGAAGTTCCGCTCTTGATCAGGCCATTCAACTCGGGCACTGCCCAGACGGATTCGGCGTACGCCTTCGGCGCGGGCACTTCCGGAACCGGCACCGCCGCGCCGTCGCTGCCATAGGCGTACCAGCCACGGCCGCTCTTGCGCCCCAGCAGCCCGGCGGCGACGCGGGGCTCGGCGAGGAAGGAAGGACGGTACTTCGGCTCCTCGAAGTACTGCGAGTACATCGACTTCATGACCGCGTGCGCGACGTCGAGGCCGACCAGGTCCATGAGGCCGAACGGGCCGATGCGGAAGCCTGCGGCATCGACGAGGATGCGGTCGATGGTGGCGAAGTCAGCGACGCCCTCGGAAAGCACCCGCAGCGCTTCTGGGACGAAGGCTCGGCCGGCGTGGTTCACGACGAAGCCCGGCGTGTCCTTGCAGCGCACCGGGTTGTGGCCGAAGCGCCGCGCCAGCGCGGCGAGCGCCTCGGTGACTGCCGGCTCGGTGAGCACGCCGTCGACCACCTCGACGATCTTCATCACCGGCACCGGGTTGAAGAAATGGTAGCCGGCGACGCGTTGCGGGCGCTGGCATGCCGCGGCCATCGCCGTCACCGAGAGCGACGAGGTGTTGGAGGCCAGGATGCAGTCCTCTCCCACGATGGCCTCGAGGGAGCGGAAAAGTTGCTGCTTTGCCGTGAGATCCTCGACGATCGCCTCGATCACCACGTGACAGGGAGCAAAGCCCTGCACCGAGTCGGCCAGCTCGAGCTTGCCCAGGGTGGCGTCCACCTGAGCGGCGCTGACCCGGCCTTTCTCGACGAGCTTGCCCAGCGCCTGGCCGATCGCGTCCTTTGCCTTGCGCGCCGCGCCGGGCTGCGCATCGTAGCGACGCCGGCGACGAGGTCGCTGCGGGTGGGATCGAGCATGGAAAAGGCTTATTCTAGCGGCGGGAGGCGTGGCTATAATCGTCCGCAAAACCTATAAAGCGGTAGTGGCGCGGAGGAGGAGGACATGAAATACAGCAAGATCCTTCTGGCCTATAACGGCTCACAGGAAGGAAAGCGCGCGCTGTTCGAGGCCGCGGACCTCGCGGGCTTCCTCGGGGCCGACACGCACCTCCTGGCGGTGGCGAGCATGCCGCCGTCGCTCTTCCTCACCGAGGGCTTCGTGCCCGAGGAGCTGCTCGAGGAGGAGAAGAAGCGCACGCAGGCAGTGCTCGATGAAGGCATCCGGTCGCTCCGCGACCGCGGCTTCAGCGCCACCGGGCACCTGGCGGTGGGCGAGCCGGTCGAGGAAATCTGCCGGCTCGCGAAGAGCCTCGGCGTCAACCTGATCGTGCTTGGCCACAACCAGAACACCTCGTTCGCCGCGCGCTGGTGGAAGGGCTCGGTGGGGGCGTCGCTCCTCGACTACGCGCCCTGCAGTATTCTGATCGCGCTGTCCAAGGTCTAGGGCGGCGTCTGCGAACGGCCCGCGAGCGCGGGTCGTTTTGTTTTTACAATCCGCTCATGCAGGCATTCGGACACAAGGGCAGGCTGGAAGACGCGCGCATGCTGACCGGGCGGGGACGCTACGTCTCCGACTGGCAGCTTCCCCGGCAGGTATATGGCCACTTCGTACGTTCCGATCGTGCCCATGCGGAAATACTTGCAATAGAAAAAGACCAGGCATTGAAGATGCCAGGGGTCATTGCCGTCTTCACCGGTGAGGACATCGAGGCAGCGGGCCTGAAGCCATTGCCGGCCGCCGCGCCGATGAAAGGGCGCGGCGGCGTCGACCAGCTCGCGACGCGCCGCCCGGCGCTCGCGCAGGGGCGCGTGCGCTACGTCGGCGATCCGGTGGTGCTGGTGGTCGCCGAGACCGCCGCGCAGGCGCAGGACGCGGCCGAGGCGGTGTCGATCGAGTACCGCGAGCTGCCGGCGGTGATCGATGCGCGCGCGGCGCTCGCGCCCGGTGCGCCGCAGCTCCACGAAAACATTCCCGGCAACCTGCTGCTCGATTTCGCCGGCGGCGACGAGGCCGCGACCAAGGCCGCATTCGAGCGTGCCGCGCGCGTCGTGAAGCTCACCTCGTACCACACGCGCGTGGTCGGCAACCCGATGGAGCCGCGTGCCGCGGCCGGCATGTACGACGCGGCGAACGAGACCTATCTTCTCTACGCCACCACCCAAGGTGCAACCGGCATGCGCGGCCAGATGGCCACCGTACTCGGCGTGCCGCCGGAGAAAGTGCGCGTGGTGGCGGAGGAGGTGGGCGGCGGCTTCGGCGTGCGCTTCAACATCTACCCGGAGTACGCGGCGCTCCTCGTCGCGGCGAAGAACCTCGGCCGCCCGGTGAAGTGGGTCGGCACGCGCTCGGAGGTGTTCCTCGCCGACGAGCAGGCGCGCGACATCGTG
>JAQSVY010000270.1 GCA_029266935.1 Burkholderiales bacterium | reverse complement strand
TGTGGGCTGCCACGTTCGCCGTGGCGGCGACGCTCGGGCTCGCCTTCGGCCCACTCGCGGTGGCGTTCTTCCTCGGCCAGAGCGCGATGGCGGTGCTGCTCCTCGAGGCGGTGAACTACATCGAGCACTACGGTCTGGAAAGGAAGAAGCTTGCCGACGGACGCTACGAGCGGCCGGCGGCGCGCCATGCATGGGACGCCTACGAGAGGCTCAGCAACTGCTTCCTTGTCCACCTGCAGCGCCATGCCGACCACCACCTCAACCCCATGCGGCCGTATGCGGCGCTGCAGCCGCAGGCCGAAAGCCCGAAGCTGCCGACCGGCTACGCCGGCATGGTCCCCATCGCGCTGGTGCCCCCGCTATGGTTCGCCGTCATCAACCCGCGCGTGCCGCGCGGATAACCGGGGGGATCGTGGCGCTCGTCGTGCTCGTGGCGGCGCTGAACTGGGTCATCCAGGCGGCGCGCAAGCCGAGCGAGGCGCTGTTTCCGTTCGATTCCTTCGTCAAGACGCCGGCCCAAACCTGGAAGGAGTACGGCGTTCTCTTCCGCGAGCACGCCACCGCCGCGGTGCCTGCGGAGCTGCTCGCCGCGCTCGCGCAGGTGGAAAGCGCCGGCAACCCGGCGGCGCGCACCTACTGGCGCTGGCGGCTCGGCTGGAATCCGATCGAGGTCTACCGCCCGGCGTCGAGCGCGGTCGGCATGTACCAGATCACCGACGCGAGGTTCGCGGACGCGAAGCGCCTGTGCATCCACCGCAACGCGAGCGTCGGGGCGGGCGCCTGGTACGACCCGCGCAGCTGCTGGTTCAACGCCTTCTACTTCCGCGTCGTGCCGGGCCACGCCATCGAGATGACCGCCGCATTCCTCGACAGAAGCGTTTCTGCCGCGAAAGCATCCTCGCAGGAGAAGCACGATCTCGCCGCAGTGATCCATCTCTGCGGCGCGACTGCGGGCGAGGCCTTCGCGCGCCGCGGCTTCCGCCCGGCGCCCGGCCAGCGCTGCGGCGAGCACGACCTGCGCGGCTACCTTGCGCGCGTCAATGCGGTGAAGCGTGAGTTCGCGCGCCTTGCAGCTGGTTGAGCAGTTCCGGCTGCGCTGCGCGGCGCTACGACTGCGCTATTCGCAGAGCGAGCGTGCCGTGGCGCTGGCGTTCTTCGCCGCCGGCTTCGTTTTCGACATCCTCACCGTCGGGCGCATCGACGCCTGGCTCACCATCGCGCAGCAGGCGGCCTACCTCGCCGTGATCGGCTTCGCCCTGACCCAGATGCTGCTCGAGGAGGGCGCGCCGCCGCGGGAGGGGTGGTGGTTCCGCTGGCGCAGCGCCGTCGTGCACTTCCTGCTCGGCGCACTGCTCAACCTCTACGCCATCTTTTTCTTCAAGAGCTCGTCGCTGCTCGTGTCGTTCTCCTTCCTCTCCTTTCTGCTGCTGCTCGTCCTCGCCAACGAGATGCCGCGCTTCAAGGCCCTCGGGCTGCCGTTCAAGTTCGCACTGCTCGCCCTGTGCCTGCTGTGCTTCGCCGCTGCGGTGGTGCCGATCTTCGTCGGCTCGACCGGCCTCGGCGTATTCCTACTCTCGATGACCGTGGGCGCGGCGCCGCTCGCGGCGCTGGGCTGGCGGTTGCGCTCGCGCGGCGCGCGGCGCTCGGTGCTCGTGCCCCTCGGGCTGGTGCTGATCGGATTTCTCACCGCGTACCTTTTCCGGGTCATTCCGCCAGTGCCGCTCTCGATCCCGTACATCGGCATCTACCATGGGGTGGAGCGCACCGCCGAGGGCTTCCGGCTCTCGCACGAGCGGCCGTGGTGGCGCTTCTGGCACAACGGCGACCAGAGCTTCGCCGCGCAGCCCGGGGACCGCGTGTACGTCTTCTTCCGCGTGTTCTCCCCGGCCAACTTCTCCGACCAGGTGCTGCTGCGCTGGTACCGCAGGCTCCCGGGCGGCTGGGCGCTGCAGGACACCATCCCCATCCGCATCGGCGGCGGGCGGGAGGAGGGGTTCCGCGGATACGGCTTCAAGGGCAACTTCGAGCCCGGCACCTGGAAGATCCAGGTGGAGACCACCGATGCGCGCGAGATCGGGCGCATCTACTTCGAGCTCGAGGCGGTGCCGGCGAGCCCGCGCGTTCTGGTGGAAGAGCCGGCCTGAGCCTGCCTCACGAAATCGAGGACCCGGCCGCTGAGCGAGCGGTAGAACGGGCTGCGCGGCCCGATATCATGGGGTTCCCTGTTGCAGGAGGGGGAAGGCGCTGAAGGTATCGGGCGCGCTGACCGCGGGCGCAGGCGCGAGGTACGCCGGCGTGAGCGCCGCCCACGACGTTACGCCGAGCAGGCCGAGGCAGGTGCGGATCTCCTCCTCGAGGAGCTCGAGCGTGCGCACCAGACCCGGGACCCCTGCCGCGGCCAGGCCGAGGCAGGCGAGCCGCCCGATGCCGACGGCATTTGCGCCGAGCGCGACGGCTTTCACGACGTCGGTGCCGCGCATAAAGCCACCGTCGACCCACACCTCTGCTTTGTCCTTGACGACTTCCATTATTCCCGGCAGGACCGCCGCTGCGCCCAGTCCGTGGTCGAGCTGGCGCCCGCCGTGGTTGGAGACGTAGACGACCTCGACGCCGTGCTCAACGGCAAGCTGCGCGTCCTCCGCCGTGGCGATGCCCTTGAGGATGAGCGGGATGTCATGCTTGTCCTTGAAGCGCTTCACGTGGTCCCAGGACAGGGCGGCCTGGAAGCCGGCGCCTTCCGCGGCGCGCGCGCGCCAGGGCTTGACGAAGCGTCCCACCAGGTCGCGTTCGCGCCGGCTGTAGAGCGCGACGTCGACGGTGAGGCAGAACGAGTGGAAGCCGTTGTCCTTCGCGCGGCGCACCCAGTCGTCGACCCACGCGTCGTCGCCGCGGACGTAGAGCTGGAAGCAGCGCAGCGTCTGCGCCGCCGCGGCAGTCTCCTCGAGTCCCGGCTGGCATACGGACGAGAGCATCTGCGCGATGCCGAATTCGGCGGCGGCGCGCGCGGCCGCGGCGGCGCCGCCTTCGACGAACGACTCCAGCCCGCCGATGGGGGCGAGCAGCACGGGAAGCCTTGTGGGTTTACCAAAAAATT
>JAQSVY010000269.1 GCA_029266935.1 Burkholderiales bacterium | reverse complement strand
CGCCCTCACCATCGCCATCTCGACGGTGATCTCGGCGTTCAACTCGCTCACGCTCTCGCCGGCGCTGGCGGCGCTGCTGCTGCGCCCGCACGACGCGCCGAAGGACCGCCTGACGCGCGTCATGGACCGCACGCTGGGCTGGTTCTTCACGCGCTTCGACCGCTTCTTCCTGCGCTCGGCGGGGCGCTACCAGTCCGCGCTCGCGCGGGTGGTGAACCGCAAGGCGATTGCGTTCGTGGTCTACCTCGCGCTCATCGGCGTCACCTGGGCGGGCTTCCAGGCGGTGCCCCCGGGCTTCGTGCCGGGCCAGGACAAGCAGTACCTGGTCGGCTTCGCCCAGCTTCCCGACGGCGCGTCGCTCGACCGCACCGAGGAGGTGATCCGGCGCATGTCGGACATCGCCATGAAGACCCCCGGCGTGAAGGACGCGGTGGCGTTCCCCGGCCTGTCGATCAACGGCTTCACCAACGCGCCCAACGCCGGCATCGTCTTCTTCGCCCTCGATGCGTTCGAGAAACGCACCGCGCCCGAGCTTTCGGGCAACGCCATCGCCATGCGCATCAACCGGCAGATGGGCGGCATCCAGGACGCCTTCATCGCGGTGTTCCCGCCGCCGGCGGTGAGCGGCCTGGGCACGATCGGCGGCTTCAAGCTCGAGATCGAGGACCGCGCCAACCTCGGCGACGAGGCGCTCTACCAGGCGATGAAGGCGATGCAGATGCAGGCCTGGCAGACGCCCGAGCTCGCCGGCGTGTTCTCGAGCTTCCAGATCAACGTGCCGCAGCTCTACGCCGACGTCGACCGGGCGAAGGCGAAGCGCATGGGCGTGCCGCTCACCGACGTGTTCGAGACGCTGCAGATCAACCTCGGCTCGCTCTACGTGAACGACTTCAACCGCTTCGGCAAGACCTACCGCGTGGTGGTGCAGGCCGACGCGCCGTTCCGCTCGCACGCCGAGGACATCGCGGCGCTGAAGACGCGCAACAGCCAGGGCGAGCTGGTGCCGCTCGGGTCGCTGCTCAAGGTCGACAACAGCTTCGGCCCCGACCGCGCGATGCGCTACAACGCCTTTCCGGCGGCGGATCTCAACGGCGCCGCCGCGCCGGGCTTCAGCTCCGGGCAGGCGAAGGCGGCGATCGAGCGCATCGCCGCGCAGACGCTGCCGCGCGGCATCACCTTCGAGTGGACCGACCTGACCTACCAGGAGATCCTGGCCGGGAACACCGCGATGTTCGTCTTCCCGCTGTGCGTGCTGCTCGTGTTCCTGGTGCTCGCCGCGCAGTACGAGAGCTTCCGCCTGCCGCTCGCGATCATCCTCATCGTGCCGATGTGCCTGCTCTTCGCCATCGCCGGGGTGTGGCTCACCGGCGGCGACAACAACATCTTCACGCAGATCGCCTTCGTGGTGCTGGTGGGGCTCGCCTGCAAGAACGCCATCCTCATTGTCGAGTTTGCTCGCGAGGTGCAGGCGAAGGAGGGCGCGAACGATCCGGTGCGCGCCGCGCTCGAGGCGGCGCGCATGCGGCTGCGCCCGATCCTGATGACCTCCTTCGCCTTCATCATGGGCGTGGTGCCCCTGGTGCTCTCCGCGGGTGCCGGCGCGGAGATGCGTCATGCGATCGGCGTTGCGGTCTTCGCCGGCATGCTCGGCGTCACGTTCTTCGGGCTGTTCCTGACTCCGGTGTTCTATGTACTGCTGCATGGACGCAGAAAGCAGCAAGTCGTCATGAAAGAGCTTCCAGCATGAGATCCCTCTTCCTGGTCCTGTTGCTGGCAGGCTGCTCCATGGCGCCCAAGCTCGAGCAGCCCGCCGTGGAGGTCCCTGCCGACTTCAAGTGGAAGGTGGCGCAGCCCGCGGGCGCGGCGCAGCCGCGCGGCGAGTGGTGGACGGTGTTCGACGACCCGGTGCTCGACCGCCTCGAGCGCGAGGCGATCGAGGCGAACCAGAGCCTGAAGGCGCTCGTCGCGCGTGTCGCGCAGGCGAGGGCGCTGGTCGGCGTGGCAAACGCCGAGCGCACGCCGCAGGTGGAAGCGGGCTTCGGGCCGAGCCGCTTCAAAACGCCCGGCGCCGCGCCGCAGACCGCCTGGCGCGGCCTGGTGACTGCAAGCTACGAGGTCGACCTCTTCGGGCGCATCTCGGACGGCATCGCCGCTGCGCGCAGCGACTACCAGGCGACGCAGGCGCTCTTCCACTCGGCGCTGCTCGCGCTGCAGGCGGACGTGGCGCAGACCTATTTCTCGCTGCGCGAGGCGGACGAGGAGCTCTCCCTGCTGCGCGACACGGTGGCGCTGCGCGAGGACAGCGTGCGCCTGCTGCAGCGGCGCTTCGACCTCGGCGACATCAGCGAGCTCGACCTCGCGCGCGCGCGCACCGAGCTGGAGACCACGCGCAGCGACGCGCTTGCCCTCGAGCGGAGCCGCGCGCAGCTCGAGCACGCGCTTGCCGTGCTACTTGGGCGGCCGCCGGCCGCCTTCAGCCTCGAGCGCGCCCCGCTCGCCGGCTCGCTGCCGCTGATTCCCGCCGGCCTGCCCTCGGCGCTGCTCGAGCGCCGCCCCGACATCGCGGCGGCGAGCCGCACGATGGCAGCGGCCAACGCGCGCATCGGCGTCGCGAAGGCCGCCTTCTTTCCCGTGCTGCGCCTCACCGCCCAGGGCGGCTACGAGTCGGGCGAGCTCTCTGAGCTCTTCAGGTGGTCCTCGCGCACCTGGGCGCTCGGGCCGCTCGTCGGCACCGTGCTCACCGCGCCGGTCATCGACGGCGGCCGCAACCAGGCGAACCTCGATCGCTCGTACGCGGCGCTCGAAGAGTCCGTCGCCGAATACCGCCAGCGGGTGCTGGTCGCCTTCAGCGAGGTGGAGGACAACCTCATCAACGTGCGCACGCTGGGCGAGCAGGGCCATGCGACGCGCGCCGCCGTGGCCTCCGCCTCGCGCTCGGTCGCGATCTCGCAGTCGCGCTACCGCAGCGGTGCCACCGGCTATCTCGACGTGATCGACGCGCAGCGCAGCCTTCTCGCCGTGCAGCGCCTGGACACGCAGATCCGCGGCGCCCGGGCCGTTTCGACCGTCGCCCTGATCCGCGCGCTTGGCGGCGGCTGGGAGTCGCCATGAA
>JAQSVY010000268.1 GCA_029266935.1 Burkholderiales bacterium | reverse complement strand
GGGCTTGGCGTGCAGCACGCGCGGCGAGAAGAGCTCGGTCGAGTCGTCGTCGGGGAAGTGCAGCATCTTCTCGGCCGAGAGCACGCTCTCGGCCGCGCCGTCGCGATTGTACGTGGTGGTGGTGAAGTTGCTCACCACGTAGTCCGGGTCGTGCCGGCGCAGCTGCGGCGCGGCGGGGTCCTCGTGCACCGTGCGCTCGAGCCAGAAGGTGAGCAGCGCGAGGGAGGTCATCAGCGCGAGCGGGAAGAGCCGCGTCGTCGACAGCCTCATGGCAGGGTCCCGTGGCTCATCGCAGGTATCCTTGAATCGCGCGCTCGAGCGTGCCCTGGGCGCGCATCACCACCTCGCACACCTCGCGCGCCGCGCCCCGCCCCGCCGGCGCGCCGGCGACGTAGTGCACGCGGCTTCGCACCGCCTCGGGCGCCTCGCGCGGCGCCGCCGCGAAGCCGCAGCGCGTGAGCACCGGCAGGTCCACCAGCTCGTCGCCCATGAACCCCGCTTCTTCATATCGCAACCCAAGACGCTTCAACAAAGCCTCGTATTCCTTCTTCTTGTCGTCGCTGCCCTGCAGCACGTGCGCAATCTCGAGCTCGGCGGCGCGCACGCTCACCGCGGCCGAGCTGCGCCCGGAGAGCAGCGCGCAGGCGACGCCGCTCGCCGCGAGCATCCGGATGCCGTGGCCGTCGAAGGCGTGGAAGCCCTTGAGCGCCTCGCCCTCGCGGTCGTACCAGAGCGTTCCGTCGGTGAGCACGCCGTCGACGTCGAAGACCATGAGGCGCAGGCGCCGCGCGCGTTCGGCGAGCTCTTGGGACGGCTCGCTCAAATCACCTTGGCGCGGAACAGATCGTGCATGTTGAGCGCGCCCACCAGCTCGCCGCGCTCGTCCACCACCAGCAGCTGGTTCACCTTGTAGCGCTCCATGAGCTGCACCGCCTCGGCGGCGAGCGCGCCCGGCGCGATGCTGCGCGCCCCGCGCGTCATCAGCTCGCGCACAGTGGCCGAGTCGACCTGCACGCCGCGCTCGAGCGAGCGGCGCAGGTCGCCGTCGGTAAAGACGCCGGCGACGCCCCGCGCGGCGTCCAGCACCGCGGTCATGCCGATCTGGCCGCGCGTCATCTCGCGCACCGCCTCCTTCAGGCTCGCACTCTCGGGCACCGCCGGCAGCTCCGCGCCGGTGCGCATGACGTCGGAGACGTGCAGCAGCGCCTGCCTCGGCAGCCGCCCGCGCGGATGGCTGCGCGCGAAGTCGGCCGCGGAAAAGCCGCGCGCGTCGAGCAGCGCCACGGCGAGCGCGTCGCCGAGCGCGAGCGCGGCGGTGGTGCTCGCGGTGGGCGCGAGGTTGAGCGGGCAGGCCTCCTTCGCCACACGCGCGTCGAGGTGCACGTCGGCGTCGCGCGCGAGCGCCGACTCCGGGTTGCCGGTGATCGAGATCAGCTTCGCGCCGCGCCGCTTCACGAGCGGCACGATCTGCAGCAGCTCCTCGCTCGCGCCGGAGTACGAGATGGCGATGAAGACGTCGCCCGCCTCGACCATGCCGAGGTCGCCGTGGCTGGCCTCCGCGGGATGCACGAAATACGCCGGCGTGCCGGTGCTCGCCATGGTGGAAGCGATCTTGCGTGCGATGTGCCCGGACTTGCCGATGCCGCTCACCACCACGCGGCCGCTTCTCTTGTGGATCAGCTCGACCGCGGCGAGGAAGCGCTCGTCGATGCGCGCAGCGAGCGCTTGCACGGCTTCGGCCTCGATCTCGAGCACCTGGCGCGCGAGCTCGAGGGTGCTTTTCGCATCGTTCTGACGCGCCTTGGGCACTGCCTTTATCATCGTCGCGAGTATAGCCCATGGACCACGCCGTCATTTCGCTGCAGGCCGTGCTGATCCTGCTCGCCGCCGCGGTGCTGGCGGTGATGGCGTGCCGGGCGCTGCACCTGCCGGCGATGCTGGGCTACCTCGTCGCCGGGATCGGCCTCGGGCCGCACGCCCTGGGCCTCGCCGCCGAGGGCGAGGAGACGCGCGTGCTCGCCGAGTTCGGCGTCGTATTCCTGATGTTCTCGATCGGCCTGGAGTTCAGCCTGCCGAAGCTGCTGTCAATGCGCCGCCTGGTGTTCGGCCTGGGCGGGGCGCAGGTCGCCGCGACGATGGCGATTGCCGGCGGTGTCGCGTGGACGGCCGGCGCCTCCTGGCAGGCGGGCATCGCGCTCGGCGGCGTCGCCGCCATGTCCTCCACTGCCATCGTGTCACGCCTGCTCTCGGAGCGCGGCGAGCTCGACAGCGCGCACGGACGCCAGGTGATGGGGGTGCTGCTGTTCCAGGACCTCGCGGTGGTGCCGCTGCTCGTGCTGGTGCCGGCGCTCGGCCAGCCCGCCGAAGCGATGGGCTGGGCGATTGCAGGCGCGCTCGGCAAGGCGGCGCTCGCGCTCGCGGTGATCGTGATCGGCGGGCCGCGCCTCATCCGCGCCTGGCTCGGCGCGGTGGCGCGCCGGCGCTCGAACGAGCTGTTCGTGCTGAACGTGCTTCTCATCACGCTCGGCCTCGCTTTCGTCACGCAGCTCGCCGGCCTGTCGCTCGTGCTCGGCGCGTTCCTCGCCGGCATGCTGATCTCCGAGACCGAGTATCGCTTCCAGGTCGAGGAGGACATCAAGCCCTTCCGCGACGTGCTGCTGGGGCTGTTCTTCATCACCGTGGGCATGATGCTGGATCTCAAGCTCGTGGCGGGCAGCTTCGCAATGGTGGCGGCGGTGTTCCTCGTGCTCACCGCCGGGAAGCTCGCGCTCATCACGGTGCTGTCGCGCGCTTTCGGCAGCCCGACCGGCACGGGGCTGCGCGTGGGTCTCGCGCTCGCGCAGGGCGGCGAGTTCGGCTTCGTGCTACTGCCGCTCGCCGGCTACGCCGGGGTGATCGACGCTGCGATGCTGCAACCCTTCCTCGCGGCGATGATCCTGTCGATGCTCGCCACGCCTTTCGTCGTCGCGGCGAGCGATCGCATCGTGCTGCGCCTTTCGCGCGCGGAGTGGACGCAGCGCTCGCTCGACCTGCACCGCATCGCCGCGCAGGCGATCGAGACCGACCGGCACGTGATCATCCTCGGCTATGGCCGCAACGGCCAGCGCCTGGCGCGCCTGCTCGACGCCGA
>JAQSVY010000267.1 GCA_029266935.1 Burkholderiales bacterium | reverse complement strand
AGGCGAGGTCGGCACGCTGGTGGTGACCTCGCTGTGGACCAACAACGTGACGCCCTTCCTGCGCTGGAGCTCGGGTGACCTCGTTACCTACAGCGAGGCCGACGACGAGAAAGAGGGGAGAAAGGCAGGCCCGTTCTCGGTGTTCCCGCGCGTGAAGCACGCACATCGCACCGCGGGCTTCTTCAAGATCCGCGGCGTCAACCTCGGCCACCAGGACCTCGAGGACTTCATGTTCCGCCACCTCGAGATCGGCGACTTCCGTGCCGAAGCGGTGAACGAGGGCGGCAACGATCTGCTGAAGCTTTCCATCGAAGTGCGCCGAGGCAGCGACGCCAGTGAAGTCTCGAAACGGATAGAGCTTCAGGTCAAGGAGAGGTTCGAGATGAGGCCGCAGGTAGTCCTGCTCGAGGCCGGGACGCTCGCCAGGGAATTCGAGGCCAACGTCAAAGCCGCCCGCTTCCTGGACCGGCGCGGCTAGCCGAGCAGCGCCAGCACCTCGTCGGCGGCGCGCACGTCGCCGAACTGCTGGATCACGTTCTCCAGCGTCGCGCGCTGCTCGTCGTCCGAGAGCGCGGCGGTGCAGTCCGAGAGCAGCACCACCTTGAAGTCGAGCATCATCGCGTCGCGCGCAGTGCACTCGCAGCAGACGTTGGTCTTGGTCCCGGCGATGAGCAGCGTGTCGATCCCCCGCTCGTGCAGCGTCTTATGAAAATCGCTCTTGATGAAGGCGCTGTAACGGTTCTTCGCGACGCGCAGGTCGCTGGGCGCGACCTCGAGCTGCGGCCACAGCGCCTGGAGGCGCGAGCCGGCCTCCAGGGCCGCTGCCGCCTGCTCGCGCTTGCCCGGCGCGACGAAGGCGTCGAAGAATCCGGCCCAGTCGCGGCCGCCCTCCTGGTTCTCGTGCATCACCCAGATCACCGGCACGCCGCGTTCGCGCAGGGCGGCGGCGAGGCGGTTGATCGGCGCCACGATCTCGCGCGCCGCCGGCACCTCGATGGGGGAGCCGGGCGCGACGAAGGCGTTTTGCATGTCGATCACGAGCAGCGCCGTGCGCTTCGCGTCGAGCTTTTCGAACAGGTGCAGCTTGCCGCGTCGCGCCACCACGCGCTCGGCGATCTCGGGGCGGATGGCGACGCGTTGCATCAGAGCGAGTCGAAGTGATCGGCCATCTTCTTCCGAGTGGCGGCATCCGGAAGCGGGCCCCGCCCGGCGGCAAGGTTGTCTTTCATGTGCTCGGGTTTGCTTGTTCCCGGAATGGCGCAGGTCACCCCCGGGTGCGAGACGATCCACTTGAGGAAGTACTGCGCCCAGCTCGCGATGCCGAACTCAGCCGCCCACGGCGGAAGCGGCTTGCTGCGGACTCTCCTGAATAGAAGACCTTCTCCGAACGGACGATTGATGAGGACGCGCATGCCGAGCTCGCGGGCGAGAGGGAGGAGCCGCTGTTCCGAGTCGCGTTCGGCGAGCGAGTAGTTGATCTGCAGGAAGTCCCAGGGCACGACCTTCATCGCGCGCTCGACCTCCGGGTAGGCCGAGGCGGTGTAGTGCGTGATGCCGATGTACCGGACAGTCCCTTTCGCCTTCATCTCCTGCAGCGTTTTCGCGTGCACCGCAACGTCGCCCAAGTTATGCACCTGCATGAGGTCCATGCGCTGGACGCGCAGGCGCTTGAACGAGGTGGCCATCTGCTGGATGCCGGCCTCGCGGCCGCTCGTCCAGACCTTGGTGGCCATGAAGAGCTGCTCGCGAATGCCGAGCTCGGCCACGAGCTCGCCCACCACGCTCTCCGAGCTGCCGTACATCGGCGAGGAGTCGACGACATTGCCGTTCAGGAGCCCGAGGACTTCGCGCAGCGACGCGCGCGCCGCGGCATCTTTGCCGACATCGAATGTCTGCCAGGTGCCCAGGCCGATCTTCGGCAGCGCTTTTGTCCCCTGGGGGAAAGCCTTCTCTGTCGTCAGTGCGGCGATGGCGGCGAGGAGCGCTCTGCGGCGAGGGTTCATGAGCATACGTTATAGTAGGCGAGAGGGAGGCAATGCCATGGGAATCGGGGGCTGGATCGCGTTGGGAGTGCTGGCGGCGGCGGTCATCTTCGCGATCACCGTCTACAACAGGCTGGTGGCGCTGCGCAACCGCTTCAAGAACGCGTTCGCGCAGATCGACGTGCAGCTGAAGCGCCGCTACGACCTGATCCCGAACCTGGTCGAGTCGGTGAAGGGCTACATGCAGCACGAGCGCGGCACGCTCGAGGCGGTGATCGCGGCGCGCGGCGCGGCGGTGAATGCCGAGGGCCGCGCCGCCGCGGCGCCGGGCGACCCGGCGGCGATGCGCGCGCTGGCGCAGGCCGAGGGCGTGCTCGGCGGCGCGCTCGGGCGCCTGCTCGCCGTGTTCGAGGCCTACCCCGACCTCAAGGCGAATCAGGGCGTCGCCAACCTGCAGGAGGAGCTCTCCAGCACCGAGAACAAGATCGCCTTCGCGCGCCAGGCATACAACGACTCGGTGATGGAGTTCAATACACAGCGCGAGACCTTCCCGGACAACCTCTTCGCCGGCCCGTTCGGCTTCCTGCCGGCGGAGCTGCTGCAGGCGACCAAGTCGGCCGAGGAACGCCAGGCGCCGAAGGTCTCCTTCCGCTAGCTTGGACTTCTTCGAGGAGCAGGAGCGCGCGCGGCGGCGTTCGCGCTGGCTCATCCTCCTCTACCTCGCCGCGGTGCTGTTGGTGGTGGCGAGCTACTGCGCGGTCGGTACGGCGCTCTACGCCTTTTCCAGTGCTTATTTGCGTGGAAGAGCAGCTTGGCCGCCGCTCGAGTTCCTGGCGGGCATCGCCGCCGTGGTCGCCGCCCTGATCCTCGCGGTCACGGCCTGGCGCATCTGGCAGCTGCGCGAGGGCGGGCCGATGGTCGCCTGGCTGCTCGGCGCCCGCTACGTCGAGCCGGGCCGGTGCTCGGGCGCGGAGCGGCGCCTGTTCAACGTGGTCGAGGAGATGGCGATCGCCTCGGGCATCGCCGTGCCGCCGGTCTACTGCCTGCAGCGCGAGAGCGGCATCAACGCGCTCGTCGCCGGCTACTCGCCCAACGAGGCGGTGATCATCGTCACCCGCGGCGCCATCGACAAGCTCTCGCGCGACGAGCTGCAGG
>JAQSVY010000018.1 GCA_029266935.1 Burkholderiales bacterium | reverse complement strand
CGACGTGGGCTGCGGCTCGGGGCGCGTGTGCATCGCGCTGAAGAAGGCCTTCCCCCAGGCGGAGGTGGTCGGCATCGACCCCGACGCCGAGTCGATCCGTCGCGCCAGGGCGGCGGCGCCGCAGGGCATCCGCTTCGAGGCGAAGACGACGCGCGAGCTCGAGCGCGGCGCGGGCTTCGACCTCATCACCATCTGCGACTGCATCCACGACCTCGCCGAGCCGGTGGCGACGCTGAAGGAGATCCGCCGCCTGCTCAAGCCCGGCGGCACGCTCTTCATCATCGAGCCCAGGGCCGCCGACCGGGTCGAGGACAACCGCAACCCGGTCGCCACCATGTTCTACGGCTTCAGCATCTTCCATTGCATGACGCAGTCGCTCGCGCGCGGCGGCCCGGGCCTGGGTACCTGCCTCGGCCCGGCCGGCACCGAGCGCCTCGCGCGCGAAGCCGGCTTCACGCAGTTCAAGCGGCTCGACCTCAAGAGCCAGACCAACCTCTTCTACTCGGCGAACCCTTAATGAGCGTCTCCCCCGCTACCGTCTCCGAGCTCGCGCCCACCGGCAAGCTCCGCATCGGCCTCAACTACGCCAACTTCCTGCTGGTGCTCAAGGACGCGCGCGACGGCACGCCGCAGGGCATCGCGCCCGACATCGGCCGCGAGCTGGCGAGCCGCCTGGGCGTCAAGCCCGAGTTCGTCAAGTTCGACGCCGCCGGCAAGCTCGCCGACGGTGTGAAGAAGGGCATGTGGGACGTCGCCTTCCTCGGCAACGAGCCGCAGCGCGCCAACGAGATCGCCTTCACGCCCGCCTACCTCGAGATCCCCGTCACCTACCTCGTGCCGGCGGGCTCGCCGCTCAAGAGCTTCACCGACGTCGATAAGCAGGGCGTGCGCATCGCCGTCGCCGACCAGAGCGCCTACCACCTGTTCCTGACGCGCAACCTCAAGGCCGCGGAGCTGGTCGCCGCCGACGGCATCGAGGGCTCCTTCAAGATGTTCGCCGACCTAAAGCTCGAGGCGCTCGCCGGCCTCAAGCCGCGGCTCATCACCGATGCGGCGCGCCTCCCCGGCTCGCGCATCCTCGACGGGCAGGTCACCGCCGTGCAGCAGTCGCTCGGCACGCCCAGGAGCCGCGAGACCGGCGCGCGCTACCTGAAGGAATTCGTCGAGAGCCTCAAGGCCTCGGGTTTCATCGGCGCGGCGATCACCCGGCACAACGTGAACGGCGTCACCGTCGCGCCGAAGGCGTAAGAAAGGGGTCAGAGCAATTTTCCGCTGTAGCCTGGGCTCACCGAGCGGCATTTCCGGAAAACTGCTCTGACCCCTTGATGCTGCGCGCGCTCCTCGCCCGGCGCCGCGACCCGGTCGTCATCCTTCCCTACACCAGCTACGGCACGGCGCGCGGCGCGATCGTCTGCGGCCGCGTGCTGGAGGACGAAGGCTTCGTCGCCGCCGGCGCCCCGGAGCGGCGCTGGCGAAACGCGGCGGAATTCTTCAAGCGCCTGGAGAGCGACGAGATGCCGCACGCGAAGCTCGTCGTTTCCGGGCAGCGCGTGAGCGCCGACCGGGAGGGGTACTTCCGCGTCGAGCTCGCCGGGCGGTTCGCCCCGGGCTGGAACGACGTCGAGGTCGAGCTGGCCGGCCAGCCGCAGGTGCGCGCGACCGCGCGCGTGCTCGTCCCACGGCCCGCGGCGCGCTTCGGCGTAGTGAGCGACATCGACGACACCGTCGTACAGACCGACGTAACCCGCAAGCTGCGCATGCTGATGAAGCTCGCGCTCTCCAGCGCACGCACGCGCAAGCCCTTCGCCGGCGTCGCCGCTTTCTACCGCGCGCTGCACGAGGGCGTGAATCCCTTCTTCTATGTCTCGAAAAGCCCCTGGAACCTGTACTTGCCGCTGGTCGAATACCTGGAGCTGCAGGGCCTGCCCGCCGGGCCCCTCCTGCTGCGCGATTTCGGCTGGCGCATGAAGAAAGACCACAAGGCGGCGGCGATCGCGGCGATCCTCGAAACCTATCCGAAGCTGCCCTTCCTTCTCATCGGTGACAGCGGCGAGCACGACCCGGAGATCTATGCCGGCATCGTGCGCCGCTTCCCGGCGCGCATCCGCGCCGTCTACATCCGCGCGGTTCACCGAAACCGGGAAAGAACTCGGGCCATAGAGACGCTCGCGGCCGGGGTGGCGAAGACAGGTGGTCAGCTCGTGCTCGCGCCTGATACCGAGATCGCCGCCGCGCATGCGGCGGCGGAAGGCCTCATCGCGGTGGAGGAGCTGAAAAAGATCCGCGCCGACCGAAGCGCCGACACGAAGGCTTAGGCGCGCCTGTCGGCGCGAAGGGAGGCGCGGTACAGGCGCTCGAAGCCGGAGGCGTCGAGCGGCTCGGTGAAGTGGTGACCCTGCCACTCCTCGCAGCCGAGCTTGAGCAGGGCCTCGAGCTGCGCGGGGCTGTCGACGCCCTCGGCGGCGACCGCCATGCCCAACGTCCTGGCGAGCGAGGCGATCGTGCGCACGATCGCCTGGTCGGCCGGATCGGACTCGATGCCACGCAGGAACATGCGGTCGATCTTCAGCTTGTCGATGGGCAGGCGGCGCAGGTAGGCAAGGCTCGAATAGCCGGTGCCGAAATCGTCGATGGCGAAGCGCACGCCGAGCTCGCCGATGCGCCGCAGCGTCTCGACGTTCTCCGGCAGGTGCGGCATCAGCACGCGCTCGGTCACCTCGATCTCCAGGCGGGAGCCCGCCACGGCGTTCTCCCGGAGGGAATGCTGGATGCGTTGAACAAAAGCCTCGCCTTGCGCAAGTTCCGGCGCCGAGACGTTGATGGCGAACCACGGCCGCCCGGGAAGCGAGGCCTGCCAGGCGCCGACCTGCGACAGCGCGCGCTCGAGCGTCCACTCGCCCACGGCGCGGATCAGGCCGCACTCCTCGGCGAGCGGCACGAACTGTTCGGGCATCAGCAGCCCGCGCTGCGGGTGCTGCCAGCGCACCAGCGCTTCGGCGCCGACGATCTCGCTGCGGCCGCGCACGGCCGGGTGCCAGTGCAGCACGAGCTCGCTCCTCGCGAGCGCGCCGCGCAGGTCGTTCTCGACGCGCAGCCGCGCCACCGCCCGCTCGCCGAGCGCCGGCTCGTAGAGGCGCCAGGTGCCGCGGCCGCAATCCTTGGCGTGGTAGACGGCGGCATCGGCACACTTCAGGAGCTCGGCGAAGTCGCGCCCGTGGTCGGGGTACAGCGCTATGCCGATCGAGCCGCCGACGTGCAGCGCGCGGCCCTCGATAGTGAAGGGCCGCGCCAGGATGCCGAGCACCCGGCTCGCGAGGCCCGCCGCCTCCTCGGCACCTTGCGCTGGCTCGACCAGGACGAAGTCGTCGCCGCCCAGGCGCGCGAGCGTCGCTTCGCGCCCGAGCGCGTTCTGCAGCCGCTCCGACACCGCGCGCAGCAGCGCATCGCCGGCCTGGTGGCCGAGCGACTCGTTCACCAGCTTGAAGCGGTCGAGGTCCAGCGCCAGGAGCGCCAGCTTCGAGCGCGAGCGCGCCGCAGCGAGGATCGCCTGGCCGGCGCGCTCGGCGAGCAGCGCACGGTTGGCAAGACCGGTGAGCGCGTCGCGAGTGGCGAGCTGCTCGATGCGCGCCTCGGCCTGCTTGCGCGCGGTGACGTCGGCGGCGGTGCCGCGCCAGCCCACCAGCACGCCCTCGGCGTGCAGCGGCTTGCCGCTCACCGCCTGCCAGATGACCCCGCCCGACTTGGTGATCGAGCGGTGCACGAGCTCGCGGAACTGCCGGCCCTCGCCGCCGTGCCGCGAGAACCAATCCTCCACCGCGCGCTCTTCGCCGAGCGGCATGAACTCGCGGGCGCGCCGGCCCAAGAGCTCGGCGCGCGAGTAGCCGAGCACCGCCTCGACGCGCTCGGAAAGGTAGGTATAGCGGCCCTCGGCGTCGGTCTCCCACACGTACTCGCCCGAGGACTCGGCGACGTCGCGGAAGCGCTGCTCGCGCTCGGCGAGCGCCTCGCGCGCGCGGCGGCTCTCGGTGACGTCGCGGAACACCGTCTGGATGACGAGGCGCCCGCGCTCGAGAAACGAGATCGAGGCCACCTCGACCGTGAGGTCGGTGCCGTCGAGGGCGCGAACGCGCCGCTCCTCGAAGGTAGTGCTGCCTGGCCCGGCCTCGAGGTAGCGCGTGCGCTCGGCGTAGCGCTCGCGGCTCGCCGGGTGGATGAAGTCCTCGACGCGCATCCCGGCGAGGCGCTTCGGCGAGCCGGCGCGGATGATGCGCGCGGCGGCCGGGTTGGCGTACTCGATCAGGCCGCCCGACATGACGATCACGCCGTCGGGCGCGAGCTCGACCAGCGAGCGGTAGCGCTGCTCGGCGTCGCGCAGCGCCTCCTCGGCGCGCTTTCGCTCGTCGATGTCGGCGAAGGTGCCCGACATGCGCAGAGCACGCCCGTCGGCGTCGCGCTCGGTGACGCGGCCACGCGCGTGCAGCCATTTCCACCCGCCACGCTTGGTCGGCAGGCGCGCCTCGACGCTGTATTCCGGCTGCTCGCCTTTCGCCGCGCGCACCAGGGCCGCGCGCGCCGCAGGCGCATCCTGCGCATGCACCGCGGCGAGCAGGTCGCCGAGGCGGCTCACCGCGGAGGAACGGTCGTAGCCGAGGAAGCGCACCCAGCCATCGCCGACGTCGAGCTCCCCGGTTGCCACCTCGAGGTGCCATTCGGCGAGATCGCCGCCGTCGAGCGCGCCCTCGAGCCGGTCCTTCGCGCGCATCAGCGCCCGCTCGGCGCTCCTTTGCTCTGTGACGTCGCGGCCGACGCCGCGGTAGCCGAGGAAGCGCCCGTCGGCGGCGATGCGCGAGCGCCCGGAGATGATGTGCACCTGGCGCGCGCCGCGCTCGTCGGTGCGCGCGATTTCGAGGTCGAAGAACGGCTGCTCGCGCGCCAGGCGCTCGAGATGCGCCTCGAGCGCGCGCGCCTCGACCTCGATGCCGGTCAGCTCCCAGAGGCGCTTGCCGTAGGTGGGCGTGGCGCCGAAAAGCATCGCCACCGGCGTGCCCCCCGAGAGCCAGGTAATGCGGTGCTGGGCGTCGGTCTCCCAGAACCAGTCCGCCGAGAGCTCGGTGAGGCCGCGGAAGCGCGCCTCCGCCTCCTTCGTCTCGGCAAAGGCCTTGTCCCGGCGCAGCGAGACCAGCTTCATGACGCAATAGACGATCGCGCCGGTGATCAGCGCGAGGTAGATCGCGTCTTCCACGATGCCTAGCGGACGGCGCCGTCGCGCACCGGCGGCGCGACCTTGAGGATCTCGCCGACGGTGGTGAGCCCGGAGGCGACTTTCATGGCGCCGCTGATGCGCAGCGGTTTCATGCCTTCCCTGAAAGCCTGCTCGCGGATGGCCTGTGCGCTCGCCTGTTTCGAAACAAGCTCCTTGATGGAAGGCGAGAACAGCAGCGTCTCGTAGATGCCGATGCGCCCCTGGTAGCCGGTCATGCGGCACTCGAGGCAGCCGACCGGCTTGTAGATCTCGCCGGGCCTGTTCGACTTCCACGGCGCGACCAGCGCCTCCCACGCCGCCTCGTCTTCGGTCCGGTGTGGCTCGATCTTCTGCTTGCAGTGCGGACAGAGCATGCGCACCAGGCGCTGCGCCATGATGCCGTTCAGCGTTGCGTTGAGGAGGTACGCCGGCACTCCCAATTCCAATAATCTGGTTACGGCACTGGGAGCATCGTTGGTGTGGAGCGTGGAGAGCACCAGGTGGCCGGTGAGCGCGGACTGCACCGCCATCTCGGCGGTCTCGAGGTCGCGGATCTCGCCCACCATGATGATGTCGGGGTCCTGGCGCATGAGCGCCCGCACCCCGTCGGCGAATCCGAGGTCGATCTGGTGCTGCACCTGCATCTGGTTGAACGCCGGCTCGACCATCTCGATCGGGTCCTCGATGGTGCAGACGTTCACTTCCGGCGTGGCGAGTGTCTTGAGCGTCGAGTAGAGCGTGGTGGTCTTGCCCGAGCCGGTGGGCCCGGTCACCAGCACGATGCCGTTGGGCCGGTCGGTCATCTCCACCCAGCGCCTGTGGTCGTCCTCCGAGAAGCCGAGTTCCTTGAAGTCGCGCACCAGCACTTCCGGGTCGAAGATGCGCATCACCAGCTTCTCGCCGAAGGCGGTCGGCAGCGTCGACAGTCGCAGCTCGATGTCGCGGCCCTCGGCGGTGCGCGTCTTCATGCGCCCGTCCTGCGGCCGGCGCTTCTCCACCACATCCATGCGCGCGAGGATCTTGAGGCGGCTGGTCATCGCCGCAAGCACCCCCGGCGGGATCTGGTAGACCTGGTGCAGTACGCCGTCGATGCGGAAGCGCACGATGCCCTGCTCGCGGCGCGGCTCGACGTGGATGTCGCTCGCGCGCTGCTCGAAGGCGTATTCGCACAGCCAATCGACGATGCGCACGACGTGCACGTCGTTCGCGTCGAGCTTGTCGCCGATCTTGCCGAGCTCGACCAGCTGCTCGAAGTTGGAGAGCCCGGAGCCGCCGGTGTTGTTCTTGTTCGCGCCCTTGACGGACTTCGCGAGGTTGTAGAACTCGACCTGGTAGCGCTCGATGTCGAGCGGGTTGGCGATGACGCGTCGGATGGCGCGCCTGCTCATGCGCGCGATCTCCGGCTCCCACTCGCGCACATAGGGCTCGGCGGTGGCGATCACCGCTTCCTTCGCCGTCACCGCCACCGGCAGGATGCGGAAGCGCGTCGCGTAGGCCGAGGACATCACCTCGGTGACGCCGGTGAAGTCGATCTTCAGCGGGTCGATGGGGAAGTACTCGAAGCCGACCCGCTTGGCGAGCCACTGCGAGAGCATGTCGAGGTCGAGGACCTTGTTGCCCGACTTCCACTTCTGCTCGGCGACCACCGCAAGCGGATGCACCGCGCCCCTATAGTAGCGACGCTCCTTCTTGAACGTCCTCGCCACTTCCGGGTCGGCCAGCCCGTCCTCGACCAGCCAGTCGAGCAGCTCGCCAAGCACCAGGCGTCGCTCGATACTCCCTGCTTTCACTGCTTCTTGCATGGAATCAGCACTATACCGAATTGCCGACGCGAGGGCGGGGTGGACCACCTGCAACTACAATCTCGCGCAATGTCCTCCTCCGCCTTCCGCACCCTCGCGCCTGACGTCAAGGCGAGCGAAGTCTGGGCATGGAGCATGTACGACTTCGCGAACTCCGCGTACACCACGGTGGTCATCACCGCGGTCTTTGGCGCCTACTTCGTCGGGGTCGTAACCGAGAGCAAACCGTGGGCAACGTTCGCCTGGACGGCTGCCCTGTCGGTCTCCAACGCGCTGGTGCTCCTCGCCGGGCCCGTGCTCGGCGCCTGGGCCGACGCGCATGCGGCGAAGAAGCGGCTGCTCGTCTTCACCACTGTGGGCTGCGTGCTCGCCACGGCAGGCCTCGCCCTCGCCTCGCCCGGCGCGGTGGCGATCGCCCTCGCCTTCGTCATCGTCTCGAACGTCTTCTTCGGCCTCGGCGAGAACCTCATCGCCGCCTTCCTGCCGGAGCTCGCCGACTCGCGCGCCATGGGGCGCGTCTCCGGCTGGGGCTGGAGCTTCGGCTACCTCGGCGGCCTCACCGCACTCGGCATTTGTCTTATCTATATCACCCAGTCCCAGGGAAGAGGTGAACCGGCTTCCCACTTCGTCCCGGCGACGATGCTCATCACCGCGGCGTTCTTCGCCCTCGCCTCGATCCCGACCTTCGCCATGCTGAAGGAGCGCGCGCTGCCGCAGGCGGTGGAGAACCCCTGGCAGCGCCTCGCCAGGACCTGGCGCGAAGCGAGCCGCTACGCCGACCTGCGCCGCTTCCTCCTCTGCCTGCTCTTCTACCAGGCCGGGATCATGACCGTCATCGCGCTCGCCGCCATCTACGCGGAGCAGGCGATGAAGTTCACCACGCAGCAGACCATCTTCCTCATCCTCGTGGTCAATATCACCGCCGCCGTCGGCGCCTTCGGCTTCGGCTACCTGCAGGACGCGATCGGGCACGTCCGCGCGGTTGCCGTGACCCTTCTGGGATGGATCGTGATGATCCTCACCGCCTATTTCTCCGAGTCGAAGGAAACCTTCTGGGTCGCCGCCAACCTCGCGGGTCTGTGCATGGGCTCCTCGCAGGCCGCCGGGCGCGCGATCGTCGGCTACCTTGCGCCGCCGGCACGGCTGGCCGAGTTCTTCGGCCTGTGGGGAATCGCGATGAAGACCGCGGCCATCTTCGGCCCGCTCACTTACGGTACCGTGACCTGGGTCTTCGCCGGCAACCACCGCCTGGGCATCTTCGCCACGGGCATCTACTTCGTGATCGGGCTGGCGCTGCTCTGGCGCATCGACATCGAGCGCGGCCGCGCCGCTGCGCTGGCAACGGCATGAACCAGTTCATAGGGGTTGTTCTTCTCGCTCTCCTCTCGGGAAATGTGCTTTCCCAGACCTATTCCCGGGCCGGCCTGCGCGAGTACAGCCTGCAGCCCCACCTGCTCGGCTCGCGCACCTACGACTTCGAGGGCGGCGCCTCGGCGCGCCTGGACACCGGGTTGGGCATCGGCCTTGGCTACGCTCAGCACCTGAACGACTACCTCGCCTTCGGCATCGACATCGCCATCGCTTCCATCGACTACCGTGCCACCGTCGCGCCCGGCGCCGGCAACGCCGGCGCACGTTTCGATTCGAGCGGCGTGATGGAACGCGGGACGCTGCGGCTGCACGCCACGTGGCATTTCCTCGCCGGGCGCTCGACGCCCTTCCTCACCGCAAACGTCGGCGCCGCGCATCTCGATCCGGACATCGATCCGCCATCGGCCGGCGGCTGCTGGATATACCCGTGGTGGGGACAGTTCTGCGGCGCCGAGCCGCCCACGCACGGCATGACGCGCTTCACCTACGGCGGCGGCGCCGGCTGGAGATTCGACCTCCACCGCGAGCGCGGTTTCGTGCGCCTGCTCGTGAGCGGCGAATGGATCGACTGGCCCGCCCCGCCCGGGGAGCTGCGCAACGTCGAGTTCCGCGCCGACTTCGGCACGCGCTTCTGAAGGCTCCGGCCTTCGTGCCCTAGCGCGAGCCTCCTGTGGCGGCTTCGCCCGGCTCGCGCGCGATGAGGACGTCGACGCCGATGCCTGCAGTCGCAAGCGCCGTGGGGGCGCCCCGCGCCACGATGCGTTCGCCGTCCACGCCGCCCAGCACGAGAGCGTTGCGCACCGCGTGCGCACGCCGTTCGGAGAGGTGCCGCGCGGTGTCTGCGCCGACGCCGGCGGCGTGTCCCTCGATGAGCACGTTCCTGTCCGGGTGCTGCCGCAGCAGCCGCGAGAGATTCTCGAGCGCGCGCCGTCCTTCCGGTCGCAGGGTCGCGCCCTCGGCTTCGAACAGCAGGGCGTCCTGCATGCTGATGACCCAGCCGCGCTCGCCTTCGCGCGCGCGCAGCTCCGGAAGCTGCGACTGGAGGCGCCGCACTTCGGCGCCGAGCTGCTCGCTCGAGGCGAGGCGCCTCGACTGCTCGGCCTGCCGCGCTTGCTCGATCGCCTCGAGCTTCTGCTGCTGCTCGCGCGCCAGGGCTTCCGCGCGCTCGCGCGCCGCCTCGGCCTCGCGTGCGCGCTCCTCCAGCCGCGCGCGGTGCTCCTGCCGCGCCTGGTCCGCTTCGGCCTCGCTGGCGCGCGCCATGGCGGCCTCGCGCGCGATGCGCGCACGCTGCTCGGCGATGTAGGCGCGGTGGCTGATGTACTCGCCTGGCGCGCCCTCGCGCGCAAGGCGCTCGGCGTCGTTCAGCGTGCGCGTGGCGAGGTCGAGCTCGCCCGCGGCGAGCGAGGAGACGTGCGGGTCGGCCTGCGCGGCGCCGTGCGCGGCGCGCGCCTGCTCGAGCGCCTGGTTCCGCGGCGGATTGGCGGCGCAGGAGGCGAGCAGCAGTGCAATGGCGGGCAAGATCAGGTTCAGGGGTCTCATCGCCGCACCTCCGCAAGCGCCCGGCGCGCGCGCTCCGATTCGCCGATCGACCAGGCGAGCTTGGCATCGACCTCGGCCTGCTCGGCGAGCAGGCGCGCGTCGGTGTATTGCTCGCGCGCATAGAGCGCCTCGGCGCGCTCGAGCTTCGCCTGGGCGGCGCGCAGCTCCCCGGGTGCGTATTGCGACGCGACGGGCTGCGCCTGCGTGAGCATGGAGCGCGCGGCGCTCATCTCGGCCTCGGGCGGCGCGGTCGTGGTGCAGCCGGCCGCGAGCGACGCGGCGGCCATCGTCCAGAGCAGGCTTCTCACGGGCTCGACCTCCTCGTATTCCGATGTCGCGCGGCGACGCACGAATCGTTCCCGGCGCCCGACGCCCGGGAAATCCGCGGGATGCGCTGAAAGGCTTACAGGGCCGTGCCGCTTTTACATGCGCATGGCCGGGCCGGGCGCGTCTCTTGCTCAAACCTAGCGTTCCCTAAGGAGGTTCCGTGAGAACCATCGCCGTCATCGCCGCTTTCGCCCTCGCCGCCTGCGGAGCCGCGGAATCACCGCCGGTCCAGGCCCAGACCGAGGTTGCCAAGCCAGCGCCGCAGGCACAGGAGCCGCAAGCAGCGCTGCGCGCGGCGCCGGCGCTGCCCAACTTCACCCCGCTCATGAAAAAGCAGGGCCCGGCGGTGGTCGCGGTGATCAGCACGCGCAAGCCCGCGCCAGGCGCTGCAGCAGGGGCGCCGGGTGCCCCCGGCGCGCAGGGCGCGCCCCAGGACCCGATGCTGGAGTTCTTCCGTCGCTTCATGCCCGACATGCCCGAACGCGGCCCGCGCGAGGGGCTCGGTTCGGGATTCATCATCAGCAAGGACGGCTACATCCTCACCAACGCGCACGTCGTTGCCGGCTCCGACGAGGTCAACGTGCGCCTCGCCGACGCGAAGCAAGAGTTCAAGGCCAAGGTGGTCGGCCTGGACAAGCGTACCGACGTGGCGCTGCTCAAGGTGGAGGCGAAGAACCTGCCGGTGGCGACGATGGGCGACTCGAGCAAGATGGAGGCGGGAGACTGGGTCGCGGCAATCGGCTCGCCCTTCGGCTTCTCCAACACCATCACCGCCGGCATCGTCAGCGCGAAGGAGCGCTCGCTGCCCGACGAGATGTACGTGCCGTTCATCCAG
>JAQSVY010000017.1 GCA_029266935.1 Burkholderiales bacterium | reverse complement strand
CGACCTCGCGCTGGTTGATCAGGCACTTCTTCGACTCGTGCACGAACTCGATCGGGTCCTCGATGGTGAGGATGTGGCCGTGCTCGTTCTCGTTGATGTAGTTGACCATGGCCGCGAGGGTGGTCGACTTGCCCGAGCCGGTCGGCCCGGTGACGAGCACGATCCCGCGCGGCTGATCGGCGATGTCGGCGAAGATTTTGGGCGCCTTCAGGTCCTCGAGGGAGAGGATCTTCGAAGGGATGGTCCGCATCACCGCGGCGGCGCCGCGCTCCTGCACGAAGGCGTTGACGCGGAAGCGCGCCAGATTCGGCACCGCGAACGAGAAGTCGCACTCGAGGTTTTCCTCGTAGAACTTCCTCTGTCCGTCGTTCATGATGTCGTAGATCATGGCGTGCACTTCCTTGTGCTCCATCGGTGGCACGTTGATGCGTCGCACGTCGCCGTGCACGCGGATCATCGGCGGCAGCCCCGAGGACAAGTGCAGGTCGGACGCCTTGTTCTTGACGACGAAGGCGAGCAACTCAGTGAGATCCATTACAATCCTCCCGAACGCGGTAGAGAAGTATTTTTCTTCGCTACTTCAACGCATTATGACGGGAATCGCGCACAACCTGCAAGCAATAGGAAAGCGCCTGGAACGCGTGCGCGGGGTGACTTTGTTGGCAGTATCGAAGGGCCAGAGCGTCGAGCGCATCCAGGAGGCGGTCGCCGCCGGGCAAAAAGCCTTCGGGGAGAATTACGTGCGGGAAGCGCTGGCGAAGATGCAGGCGCTTCCCGGGCTCGAATGGCACCTCATCGGGCCGCTGCAAAGCAACAAGACGCGAGCCGCAGCCGAGCATTTCGCTTGGGTGCAGACTATCGACAGGGAAAAAATTGCACGGCGCCTCTCCGAGCAGCGCCCCGAGGGGCTTCCGCCGCTAAACGTGCTGATCCAAGTGAACGCTTCCGCGGAATCGAGCAAGAGCGGCGTCGCGCCCGAGGAGGCGCTCGCGCTTGCAGAAGCAGTGGGGCAGATGCCCCGGCTGAAATTGCGCGGCCTGATGGCCATTCCCGAGCCCGGTGCGCTTCGCGAACGTTATAGGACGGTGAAGTCCCTGTTCGAGCAGTTGAGGGAGAAATTCTCTTTCGACACCCTTTCCATGGGCATGTCGGACGACATGGATCTCGCGATTGCCGAGGGCGCAACCATGGTGCGCGTCGGCACCGCGATCTTCGGCGCGCGGCAGGACGCGAAGAGCGTCGCGTGACCGAGCCCGAAAGCGAGCCATGAAAATAGCCTTCCTCGGCGGCGGAAACATGGCGAACGCCCTGATCGGCGGGCTGCTGGCACGGGGGTTCGACGCGCGCGCGATCTCGGTGATCGAGGTGAACCCGGCCGCGCGCGAGCGCCTCGCGGCGCACCGGGTGCGCGTGAGCACCGCGCCCGATGCCGCGACCGGCGGCGCCGACGTGCTGGTGCTCGCCGTCAAGCCGCAGGACATGAGGCGCGCGCTCGCCTCGCTGGGCGGCGCGATGGGCGGCAAGCTCGTCATCAGCATCGCTGCCGGCGTGCGCATTGCCTCACTGTCGCGCTGGCTCGGCGGACATCGCAAGATCGTGCGCTGCATGCCCAACACGCCGGCGCTGATCGCCGCCGGCATCACGGGGCTGTATGCGCCTCCCGGGGTCACGCCGGAGGAGCGCGGCCGGGCCGAGCAGGTGCTCGCCGCCGCGGGCGAAGTGGTGTGGCTGAGCGATGAGCGCCTGATCGATGTCGTGACCGCGGTGTCGGGCAACGGCCCGGCGTACGTCTTTTGGTTCATGGAGCAGCTTGCCGCCTTTGCCGAGCGCAGCGGCATCGGCGCGCCGGAGGCGCAGCGCCTCGCGCTGCACACGGTGCTCGGCGCGGCGAAGCTCGCCGCCGGCAGCGCCGAGCCGCCCTCGATGCTGCGCAGGAACGTCACCTCCAAGGGCGGGACGACGGAGGCCGCTCTCAAGGCCTTCGACGCCGAGCAGCTCGCCGAGCGGCTGGCGCGCGCGCTGGAAGCCGCGGTGCGCCGCGGCGGTGAGCTCGGCGACGAGCTGGGGAAGGACTGAGGTGCTTGCCCAGGTCGCCATCTTCCTCGTTGACACGGTGGCGGCGTTCTTCGTCTTCCTGCTGCTGGCGCGCTTCCACTTCCATTGGCTGCGCGTGCCGTTCCGCAATCCGCTGGGCGAGTTCCTGCTGGCGACCACCAGCTGGTGCGTGATGCCGGCGCGGCGCGTCATCCCTGGGCTCGC
Organism: Burkholderiales bacterium; assembly: GCA_029266935.1. GTDB lineage: Bacteria > Pseudomonadota > Gammaproteobacteria > Burkholderiales > SG8-39 > SCGC-AG-212-J23. Next base: position 13,645 of record JAQSVY010000017.1, on the reverse strand, counting down.
CGGCCTGGACCTGTCGACGCTGCTCCTCGCCTGGGCGCTGCAGGCGCTCGGTCTGTGGATTCAGGCGGCGATCGTCGGCGCCGAGCCGGGCGTTGCCGCTCTCGCGGCGCTCGCCGCCGTGGACCTGCTGCGCTACAGCCTGTACATCCTCGTGTTCGCCATCATCGTGCAGGTGGTCTTCTCCTGGCTCAATCCGTACGCGCCGTTCGCGCCGATGTTCGACATGGTGACGCGCCCGTTTCTGCGCCCGCTGCGGCGGTTCGTGCCGCCGATCGGCAGCATCGACCTCACGCCGCTCGTGCTGCTCGTCATCGTCCAAGTGCTTCTCATCCTCGTCGGCCATCTGCGCGCGGCCGCGGTCGCGCTCTGATCTCCGCGCGTTGATCCTCGACCTGCACGTGCAGCCGGGCGCGCGCGTGAGCGAATTCGCGGGGCGCCACGGGGAGCGCATCAAGGTGCGCCTGGCTGCGCGCGCGGTCGATGGCAAGGCGAACGAGGCGTTGATCGAATTCCTCGCCGCACACTACGGGGTGGCCAAGCGCGACGTGCGCATCGTGGCCGGGCTGAAATCGCGTCAGAAGCGCGTCGAGATCAGCGGCCTTCCCTAGGAAAGCGGGCGGCCTCGGGGTAGGGAAACACGTCCTCCTGCTCGCCGCCGCGCACGGCAGCCTGCTTGGCGCGCCAGAACGCCGGATCGAGGAGATTCCGGTGGTATTCGTAGAAGATCTCCCGCGCTCGCGGGTCGGCGACGAGGAAGCGGTCGAACTGCTCGGGGAAGACGTCGTGCTCGCGCACCGTCCAGTACGGCTCCGCCGCGAGCTCCTCTTCGTAGCTCGCGGCTGCAGGGATGGGGCGGAAGTTGAGCTCGCCCATCGGCTGAATCTCGTCGTAGTCGTAGAAGACGACGCGCTCGTGCCGCGTCACGCCGAAATTCTTGAGCAGCATGTCGCCAGGGAAGATGCCGGCGCCGGCGAGCTCCTTGATGGCGTTGCCGTACTCGCGCAGCAGTTCGCGCAGGCGCGCCTCGTCGCGCTCCCCCTTGAGCTCCTCGACGTGCATGTTGAGCGGGCGCATGCGCCGCTCGATGTAGACATGGCCGATCACCAACTCGTCGCCGTCCAGCTCGACCACTGAGGCGCACTCGCGCCGCAGTTCCTGCAGTAATTCTTCTTCAAAACGATTCAATGGCAGCGCGACCAGTGAGTATTCCAGAGTGTCGGCCATGCGCCCGACCCGGTCGTGCAGCTTCACCATCAGGTACTTGTCTTTCACCGTTTGGTGGTCAATGTCCTTGGGCGGCGCGAAGCGGTCGCGGATGACCTTGAAGACGTAGGGGAAGGAGGGCAGGGTGAAGACGAGCATTACCATGCCGCGGATCCCGGGGGCGACCACAAAACGGTCGGTCGAGTGCCTGAGGTGGTAGTGCAGGTCGCGATAGAAGAGCGTCTTGCCCTGCTTGGCGAGGCCCACCGCCATGTACAGCTCGGCGCGCGGCTTGCGCGGCATCAGCGAGCGCAGGAACGAGACGAACGCCGCGGGGACCTCCATGTCGACGAAGAAGTAGGCGCGGGCGAAGGAGAACAGCACCAGCAGCTGGTCCTCGCCGACGAGTAGCGCGTCCAGGTAGAGCTCGCCGCGCTCGTTCTGCAGGATCGGCACCGCGAAAGGCAGCTCGCGCTGGGCGTTGATCATGCGCCCGACGATGTAGGCGCCCTTGTTGCGGAAGAACAGCGACCCCAGCACCTGGACCTGCAGGTCCGGCCGCACGCGCACCGGCCGCGGGAAATGCCGGCGCAGGGCGCGCAGCACGTTGCGCAGGTCGCGCCGGCGGTCCTCCCAGGGGTTCTCCAGGCCGAAGCTGTCGATCATCGCCTCGAGCGTGCGGCGCAGGCCGTCCTTGAGTGGGTAATAGCAGCGGTAAGTCGGCCGCTCCCCCTCGAGGTGCTCGGTCGCCACCGCCGGACGCCAGAAGATGAACTCGTTGCGGTAGTAGCGCCGGTGCAGCACCTGGCAGGCGACCGAGTTGTAGAAGGTCTCGGCGCATTCCGGCTGCTTGTGCTCGTGCAGCAGGCCGATGTAGGCGAGCTTGATCGCCGGCCACAGCGACTCGTCGAGCTCGGCCGCCGGAAAGCGGTCGAGCAGCGCGCGCACCGCCTCCTCGACGCGCAGGTCGTACATCTGAATGCGCTCGCGCGCGAGGCTGCGCATCGCCGGCCAGGCGGCGCGCTCGAACAGCTGCCGCGCCTCGAGCGCGGCCGCGCGGAACAGGCGGTAGTGCCGGTCGAACCCGTCGAGGATGGCGCGCGCGATCTCCTGCGGGAGGCTCGACCGCCTTTCCTCGGTTCTCAGGGCGAGCGCACTTTTGCTCACACCGCCGCGAGCTTCGCCTTCCTCGCTTCCTCGAAGAACTGCTCGTCCTCGGTGGAGCCGTGCAGGGCGGTGGTCGAGGCCTTGCCGGCGGTGACCACCTGGGTGATCTCGTCGAAGTAGCCGGTGCCCACCTCGCGCTGGTGCTTGACGGCGGTGAAGCCTTTCTCGGCGGCGGCGAACTCCTTCTGCTGCAGTTCGACGAAGGCGCTCATGTGGTTGCGCGCGTAGCCGTGCGCGAGCTCGAACATCGAGTAGTTGAGCGCGTGGAACCCCGCCAGCGTGATGAACTGGAACTTGTAGCCCATCGCGCCGAGCTCGCGCTGGAACCTGGCGATGGTGGCGTCGTCGAGGTTGCGCTTCCAGTTGAACGAGGGGGAGCAGTTGTACGCCAGCATCTTGCCCGGGTACTTCTTCTGGATGCCTTCGGCGAAGCGCCGCGCGAAGTCGAGATCGGGCGTGCCGGTCTCGCACCAGACCATGTCGGCGTACTCGGCATAAGCAAGGCCGCGCGAGAGCGCCTGGTCGAAGCCCTTGCGCGTGCGGTAGAAGCCCTCGGAAGTGCGCTCGCCGGTGAGGAACGGCCTGTCGTTCTCGTCGACGTCGGTGGTGACGATGTCCGCGGCTTCCGCGTCGGTGCGCGCGAGGAGCACCGTCGGCGCGCCCATCACGTCGGCGGCGAGCCGCGCGGCGATGAGCTTCTGCACTGCTTCCTGGGTGGGCACCAGCACCTTGCCGCCCATGTGCCCGCACTTCTTCACCGAGGCGAGCTGGTCCTCGAAGTGCACGCCGGCGGCGCCCGCATCGATCATCTGCTTCATTAACTCGAAGGCGTTCAGCACGCCGCCGAAGCCCGACTCCGCGTCGGCCACGATCGGCGCGAAGAAGTCGGTGTCGCCTGCCGTGGCTTTTCCTCCGGCGGCTTCCATCCACTGGATCTGGTCGGCGCGGGCGAGCGCGTTGTTGATGCGCTTCACCACCGTCGGAACGGATGACACCGCATAGAGCGACTGGTCCGGATACATCTGCAGGGAGTCGTTGGCGTCGGCGGCCACCTGCCAGCCCGAGAGGTAGATCGCCGGCACGCCGGCTTTCACCTGCTGCACCGCCTGGTTGCCGGTGAGCGCGCCGAGCGAGTGCACGAACGGCCGCTCGTGCATCAGGCGCCAGAGCTTCTCCGCGCCGCGGCGCGCTAGCGTGTGCTCGACGGCGATGCTGCCGCGCAGCCGCACCACGTCCTCGGCCTTGTAGCCGCGCTTCACGCCCTTCCAGCGGGGGTCCTGCGCCCACTGCTGTTCGAGTTCTCGGGCTTCTTCTTCTCGCTTGTCCACGCTTCCTCCAAAAGATGGTGAATGTTCGAAGTGTGGACAGGCCGATGGCGCGCAGCAACACGCCATTCGGCTCATCTCAGCCGCAACAAAACAAGGATTTACAGTGCCTTACGGCACTGTCATTTCACGATGCGGTGCCAGCTTTCAAAAAATGGTGCTGCGCCGCAAACTCGGCTCGAATCAGCTCTGCACGAGCTTGCGGTGGCGATTGACGCTCATCAGGATGCCCGTGCCGATGAACAGCGTGAGCAGCGCCGTGCCGCCATAGGAGAGGAAGGGCAGCGGCACGCCGACCACGGGGAGTATGCCCGAGACCATGCCCATGTTCACGAACGCGTAGGTGAAGTACATGAGCGATATCGCACCCGCGAGCAGGCGCGTGAACACAGTCGCGGCGTTCGCAGCGATCACCAGCCCGCGCCCGATGAGCAGCGCGTACAGTATGAGCAAGACCACGTTGCCGATGAGGCCGAACTCCTCCGAGTACACGGCGAAGATGAAATCGGTGTCGCGCTCGGGGATGAACTCGAGGTGCGCCTGCGTGCCATTCAGCCAGCCTTTGCCCGAGAGCCCGCCTGAGCCGACCGCGATGGTCGATTGGATGATGTGATAGCCCGCGCCGAGCGGGTCGGTGGACGGGTCGAGCAGCGTGAGGACGCGGCGCTGCTGGTAGGCGTGCAGGAACGGCCATAGCAGCGGCACCGCCGCCGCGCCAAGGGCGCCCAGGCCGCCCAGCACCTTCCAGTTGAGGCCGGCGAAGAAGATGACATAGAAGCCCGCCGCGCCGACGAGGGCAGCCGTGCCGAGGTCGGGCTGGCGCAGGATGAGGCCGACCGGGACGGCGAGCAGCAGCGCAGCCAGGGCGAAATGGCGCAGGCGCAGCGTCGATTCGTTCTTGTGGAAGTACCAGGCGAGCATCAGCGGCAGCGCGAGCTTCATCATCTCGGAAGGCTGGAAGCGGCCGATGCCGATGTTCAGCCAGCGGCGCGCGCCGTTGACCACGTCGCCGAAGAGCGCCACCGCTACGAGCAGCGCCAGCCCGATGGCGTAGGCCGGCAAAGCGAAGCGTAGCAGCGTCTGCGGCGCGACTTGCGCTACGCACCACATCGCGGCCACCGCTACGCCGAGGTTCGCGAGTTGGCCCACCAGCCTCGCCGGGTTCTGGTAGGCCGCCGAGAAGAGCGTCGCCAGCCCGAGCATCGACAGCGACACAATGAGCACGAGCAGGGTCGGGTCGATGCCTTCGGCGAGGCGCTGGCCGATGCGGCGCACGGGCAGGCGTGCGAGTTCCATCAGTCGTTGCCCTCCTGCTCGGCGTCCTCGTCCTCCGGCGCCGGGTCCATGCCGGCCGGCGTTTTGCCGAGCAGGAAGTAGTCGAGCACGGCGCGGGCGATCGGCGCCGCCGCGCGCGCGCCGAAACCGCCGTTCTCCACCACCACCGCAAGCGCGATGCGCGGGCTCTCCACCGGGGCGAAGGCGATGAACAGCGAATGGTCTCGGAAGCGTTCCGCGACCTTGGATTCTTCGTATTTCTCATTCTGCTTCATCGCGATGACCTGCGCGGTGCCGGTCTTGCCGCCGCTCGTGTACTGGGCGCCCGCGAAGGCGCGCGCGCCGGTGCCTTCCTTGTTGACCCCGGCCATGGCGCGCTTGACGAATTCCACGTGCTCGGCGCGCACCGGCGCCCGGTGCGCGAGCTCGGGCTCGACGTAGCGGCGCTCGCCGCGGCGCGGCCGGTCGACGTGCTCCACCAGCCGCGGCCGGTACATGGTGCCGCCGTTGGCGAGCGTTGCAGTGGCGAGCGCGAGCTGGATAGGCGTGTACGCGTTGTAGCCCTGACCGATGCCGATCGAGATCGTCTCGCCCGGGTACCACTTCTGGTCGGCCAGGCGGCGAAAGCGCTTCGTCTTCCATTCCGGTGAAGGCAGCACGCCGGCCGCCTCGCTCTGCAGGTCGATGCCCGTACGCGAGCCGAAGCCGAAGTGCTTCATGAACCCAGCGATGGCGTCGATGCCCATGTCGTTGGCGAGCTGGTAGTAGTAGACGTCCGAGGACACCACGATCGACTTGTGCAGGTCGACGATGCCGTGGCCGCCGGGCTTGGAATCGCGGAAGCGCCTCCCGCCGAAAATGAAGTAGCCCGGGTCGACGATGGTGCTGCGCGCCGTCCGCTTGCCCAGCTGCAGCGCCGCGAGCGCCATGAAGGGCTTGAAGGTGGAGCCGGGCGGATAGACGCCGGAGATGGCGCGGTTGTTGAGTGGCTTGTCGGGCGACTTGTTGAGCTCGCCCCAGTATTGCGGGTCGATGCCGTCGACGAACTGGTTGGGATCGAAGCCGGGCTTGGAGACGAGGGCGAGCACGCCGCCGGTCGAGGGCTCGATCGCCACCAGGGCGCCGCGGCGCTCGCCGAAGGCGAGCTCTGCGACCTGTTGCAGGCGGATGTCGAGCGTGAGGGTGACGTCGTTGCCGGAAATGGCGGCTGTGCGCGAGAGCGTGCGGATGCGCCGGCCAGCGGCGTCGATCTCCACCTGCTCGAAGCCGGTGGTGCCGTGCAGCTCGTGCTCGTAGCTCGCTTCGACGCCGGCCTTGCCGATGTAGTCGGTGCCGCGGTAGTTGGGGCTGGAGCCTTCCTGCTCGAAGCGGGCCTGGTCATCCTGCGTGACGCGCCCCATGTACCCGATCACGTGCGCGGCCACGTCGCCGTACGGGTATTGACGGAACAGGCGCGCCTTGATCTCCACCCCGTCGTAGCGAAAGCGGTTGGCGGCGAACTTCGCCGCTTCTTCGTCGGAGAGCCGGGTACGGATCGGCAGGCTCTCGGCGTTGCGCGCCTCCTGCAGCATCTTGTTGAAGCGCGCGCGGTCGCGCGGCTGGATCTCGATCAGCTGCGCGAGCTCGTCGATGGTGCGCTCGAGGCTCTCCACCCGGCGCGGGTAGATCTCGAGCGTGTAGCCCGAATAGTTGCGGGCGATGACCGCGCCGTTGCGGTCGACGATGAGGCCGCGGTTGGGCGCCACCGGGACGATGGCGATGCGGTTCTCCTCGGCCTTGGCGCGGTATATGTCGTGCTGCACGACCTGCAGGAAAACGAAGCGCCCGGCGAGCAGCAGGAAGGCGGCAAGCACCGCGAATGCGGCCACGGCGATGCGCAGCTGGAACTGCGCCACCTCCCGCTCGTGGTTCCTGAGCTCGGCGCTGCCCATCATATCGCCTGCTCGCGCTCGGCGCGTCGCTGCGGCCGCAGCAGAAGCCAAGTCACTGCCGGCCACAGTAGCGCCCCGACGAGCGGCCCGACCAGGATCGCCCAGCCCGGGAACGAATCACCCGCGGCGAGGCGCACCAGCAGCGCAGCGCCCTGGCAAACGAGCAGCAGCAGCGCCACGTGCAGCGTTTGTAGCGCGGCGCCGAACCACAGGATGCGGCGCGACAGCCAGATGGCGAGGAAGGCGAGCAGCGAGTAGGCAAGCGCGTGCTGGCCGAGGAGCACGCCGTTCCCGGCGTCGGCGACGAGCCCGATCATCCAGCCGATGCCGATGCCGACTAGACGCGGCTGCCGCACGCACCAGAAGGCGAGCACGAGCGCGACGAAGTCGGGCACCACGCGCATGTCGGGCCACGGCAGGAAGTTTAGGAACAGCGCCAGCGCGAAGGAGCCCATGATGGTGCTCGCGCGCACCGGCATCAGGATCTGCGACCTAGCGGGCAGCATCGGCTTCCTTCGGATCCTTCGCCTTCGCGCGCGCCTTGCGTGCCTTGTCGCCGCGGCGGTCCTTAGCGGCGTCGGGCAGCGGCGGGTGCGCCGACTCGTTCGCGAGGATCAGCACGTAGCGCCCGCGCTCGATGCCCGCTACCGGCTGGCAGACGGCACGCGCGAAGGTCTCCTCGGCATCGCGCTCGATGCGTACCACGCTCGCCACGGGCAGCCCGGCGGGGTAGGTACCGTCGATGCCCGAGGTCACCAGGCGGTCGCCGGTCTGGATATCGGCGACCGCGGACATGAAGCGCAACTCGAGCATGCCGGAGGCACCGGCGCCGAAAGCGACCGCCCGCAGGCCGTTCCTCACCACCTGCACCGGGATCGCCTGGTCGCGATCGGTGAGCAGCGACACCTCGGAGACGAGTGGATGCACGCGCGTCACTTGGCCGATCACGCCGTCCTCGTCGGCAATCGGGCTGCCGGGGCGCACGTCCTGCGCGGCGCCGCGATCGATGAAGAGCTTGCGCGAGTAGGGGTCGCGGCCGACGTAGAGCACCTCGGCGGGCGTGGCGCGCAACGCGAGGCGCTCGGCGGCGCCGATCAGCCGGCGCAGCTGCTCGGTCTCGGCCTGCGCGGCCTGGAAGCGCTGCGCGTCCTGCGCATACGCGAGCGCGCGGGCGCGCAGCTGCTCGTTCTCCGCCACGAGCCGCGCCTGGGTCGAGAAGTACTCGCCGACGCGCGCCGCGAGATCCACCGGCGCGGTGCCGATGCGCTGCAGCGGGTAGGCCGCGAGCGCGAGCCAGCTGCGCAGCCCTTCCACGTAGCGGAAGCGGGCATCGATCACGAGAAGCGCAAGGGAGAGCGAGGCGAAGAAGAACAGCCTGACGAGCGGAGCCGGTCCTCTCTTGAAGAAAGGCGGGGGGGTATGGTCCATCCCCCCGTAGCTCAATCGTTGGTGAAGATCGGGCCGAAGTGCTCCATCTTCTCCAGGGCCTTGCCGGAGCCGCGCACCACGCAGGTAAGGGGATCGTCAGCGACGATCACCGGCAGCCCGGTCTCTTCCATCAGCAGCCGGTCGAGGTCGCGCAGCAGCGCGCCGCCGCCAGTGAGCACCATGCCCTTCTCGGCGATGTCGGCGCCGAGCTCGGGCGGCGTCTGCTCGAGCGCGGATTTCACCGCCGAGACGATCTGGTTGAGCGGCTCGGTGAGCGCTTCGAGGATCTCGTTCGAGGAGATGGTGAAGCTGCGCGGGATGCCTTCGGCGAGGTTGCGGCCCTTCACTTCCATTTCGCGCACCTCGCTGCCCGGGAAGGCCGAGCCGATCTCCTTCTTGATCATCTCCGCGGTGGTCTCGCCGATCAGCATACCGTAGTTGCGGCGGATGTAGTTGATGATCGCCTCGTCGAACTTGTCGCCGCCGACGCGCACTGAGCCCGAGTACACCATGCCCGCCATCGGCTCCTCGATGAGGTACACCTGGCCGGCGCCGGCGCCGATGGCGCTTTCGCGGATCGCGCGGCGCTCGACCTGGGTCGAGCCGCAGGGCACGCAGATGATGATGCGCGGGCTGGGCGAAAAGAGCTTGTTGTCGTGCACCTTCTTGATGAACTGCTTGAGCATCTGCTCGGTCACGGTGAAGTCGGCGATGACGCCGTCCTTCATTGGCCGGATGGCGATGATGTTGCCCGGGGTCTTGCCGAGCATCATCTTCGCTTCCTTGCCGACCGCCTGGATGGTTTTCTTGCCGTTCGGGCCGGCCTCCTGGCGGATGGCGACGACCGACGGCTCGTCCAGGACGATGCCCTTGCCCCGGACGTAGATGAGCGTATTGGCGGTCCCGAGGTCGATCGCCAAGTCATTTGAGAAGTAGCTGCGCAGGAATCCTAGCATGGGCAAGGTTGGGCCCTTTTCCGTTTCTTAACCGGGCCTTAGGTCGTATTGCCGAGGCCCGTGGCAAAGGCCGCTATGATACGCTTAACGCGGCCACCGGGCATAAGGTAATACCGCCGTACGGTGCATTTTGTGCGCGCCGGAGCCCTCCACCAGGAATGTCGCTTTCCCACGACCAGATCCGGCGTATCGTCAAGCTGGCCCGCATCGCGATCCGGCCCGAGGAATCCGAGGCCGTACGCGCCCGGCTCAGTTGCGTGCTCGCCCTCGTCGACGAGTTGCGCGCGGTCGACACCACCGGTGTCGAGCCGATGTCGCATGCCGTTGACGTAGGGCAGAGGCTGCGCCGCGACGAAGTCAGCGAGCAGGATAATCACGCGGTTTATCAATCCGTCGCCCCGGCCGTGCAGGAGAATCTCTACCTCGTTCCCAAGGTCATCGAGTAGCGTGCTCGACGCTACGCTCGCCGAGCTTTCGGCCGCCCTCGCCGCGAAGCGCGTCTCCTCGGTCGAGCTGACGGGGGCGTTCCTCGACCGCGTCAGGAAGCTGAATCCCGATCTCAACGCCTTCATTACGGTCGACAGGGAGCGCAGCCTCGCCCAGGCGCGCGCGGCGGATGCGAAGCGCGCTCACGGTGACGCCGGCCCGCTGACCGGCATCCCGGTCGCGCTCAAGGACATCTACTGCACAAAGGGGCAGCGCACCACCTGCGGCTCGAGGATGCTGGAGCACTTCATCAGCCCCTACGACGCGCACGTCGTCGAGCAGCTGGAGCGCGCCGGCGCCGTCGCGCTCGGCAAATGCAACATGGACGAGTTCGCAATGGGCTCGTCGAACGAGAACTCGTACTTCGGCCCAGTGCGCAATCCCTGGGACCGGCGCCGGGTGCCGGGCGGCTCCTCGGGCGGCTCGGCTGCGGCCGTCGCTGCCCGCATGGCACCGGCCGCGACGGGCACCGATACCGGCGGCTCGGTGCGGCAGCCCGCTGCATTCAGCGGCGTCTGCGGGCTGCGGCCGACCTATGGGCTGGTGTCGCGCTACGGCCTCATCGCCTTCGCCTCTTCGCTCGATCAGGCCGGGCCGATCGCGCGCAGCGCGGCTGATCTCGCACTCCTGCTGAACGTGATGGCGGGCTTCGACGCGCGCGACTCGACCAGCCTGGACCGGCCCAAGGAGGACTACACCGAAAATCTGGAAATGAGAATGGGAGGACTGCGTATAGGTCTCCCCGCGGAATACTTCGGCGAGGGCATAGAGCCGGGCGTGCGCATGGCGGTCGAGGCCGCGGTCGCGTGGTTCGAGGCACAAGGCGCGCGCAGGGTCGAGCTGGAGCTGTCGCGCACGAAGCTCGCGGTGCCCGCGTACTACGTGATCGCGCCGGCCGAGGCGTCGTCCAACCTGGCGCGGTTCGACGGCGTGCGCTATGGCTATCGCGCGAAAGAGTACTCGGACCTCGTCGACATGTACTGCCGCACGCGGGCCGAAGCTTTCGGCGCCGAGGTGAAGCAGCGCATCTTGGTCGGCACCTACGTTCTCTCGCACGGCTACTACGATGCCTACTACCTGCAGGCGCAGAAAGTGCGCCGCCTCATCGCGCAGGATTTCTCCCTCGCCTTCGAAAAATGCGACGTCATTCTCGGCCCGACCGCGCCGACGACCGCTTTTGAGATCGGCGCCAAGGCGGGCGATCCGGTGCAAATGTACCTGGGCGACATCTTCACCATCCCCGCGGCGCTCGCCGGCCTGCCGGCGCTGTCGATTCCCTGCGGCTTCGACGAGAAGGGCCTGCCGGTCGGTCTGCAGCTGATGGGCGAGCATTTCTCGGAAGCGACGCTTCTGGGCGCGGCGCACCGCTACCAGCAGGCGACCGAGTGGCACAAGCGCATACCGAAGGAAACGCCGCTGTGAGGCTGCTGCTCGTTGCTCTGGGCGGTCCCACGCCCATCCTCGTCGGGCGACCGCCCATGGCAGAGCTGCGCGGCAGCTCTGGCTCGCAGGCCTATCTCGAGCCGCTGCTCATAGACCGGCGCGGCCACTGCCGGCTGCTGCGTGCGGAGGCGAAGTAGGCATGGTCTGGGAGGTCGTCGTCGGCATCGAGACGCACGCGCAGCTTGCCACCGCGAGCAAGATGTTCTCGGGCGCCTCGACTGCCTTCGGCGCCGCCCCCAACACCCAGGCCTCGGCGGTCGACATCGCGCTGCCGGGCGTGCTGCCGGTCGCGAACCTCGCGGCGATCGAGCACGCCATCCGCTTCGGCCTGGCGGTGCGGGGCACGATCAACCGCCGCTCCATCTTCGCGCGCAAGAACTACTTCTATCCCGACCTGCCGAAGGGCTACCAGATCAGCCAGTACGAGTCGCCGATCGTGCAAGGCGGAAAACTCACCTTTCAACTTGATGGGCGCGAACACATTGCGCGGCTGACCCGGGCCCACCTGGAGGAAGACGCCGGCAAGTCGCTGCACGAGGATTTCCACGGCATGACCGGCATCGATCTCAACCGCGCCGGCACGCCGCTGCTCGAGATCGTCTCCGAGCCGGACCTTCGAGGTGCAAAGGAAGCGGTGGGCTACGCGCGCGCGCTGCACGCCCTAGTCATGTGGATCGGCGTCTGCGACGGCAACATGCAGGAAGGCTCGTTCCGCTGTGATGCCAACGTCTCGGTGAGGCGTAGGGGTGAGTCGGTGTTGGGAACCCGGTGTGAAATAAAGAACCTGAACTCCTTCCGCTTCATGGAGCGGGCGATCGAGTTCGAGGCGAAGCGCCAGATCGAGCTTACCGAGGACGGCGGCAAAGTGGTGCAGGAAACCCGCCTCTACGACCCCGATCGCGACGAGACGCGCTCGATGCGCACCAAGGAGGACGCGCAGGACTATCGATACTTTCCCGACCCGGACCTGCTGCCACTCGTCATTTCCGAGCAGATGATCCACGACATCGAGGCGGCGATGCCGGAGCTTCCGGACGCTCGGCGCGAGCGTTTCATCCGGGAGTACGCGCTCACACCATATGACGCGGGGCTTCTTACCGTCTCGCGGACGGCCGCGGACTACTACGAGGCTCTGGTGAAAGCCTCTGGCGTCGAGCCGAAGCTCTGTGCGAACTGGCAGACCGGGGAGCTTTCGGCTGCACTTAATCGCGAGGAACGGGATATCGCCGCCAGCCCGGTGTCACCGCCGATGCTGGCGGGTCTTCTCAAGAGAGTCACCGACGGCACGGTAAGCGGCAAGGCGGCGAAGCAGGTGTTCGAGGTCATGTGGAAGCTCGGCGGGGTCGTCGACGAGATCATCGAGCGCGAAGGTCTGAGGCAAGTCAGCGACGCGGGCGCGATCGAGAAGCTGGTCGACGCCGTTCTCGCGGCGAACGAGCGCCTGGTCGGGGACTACCGCGCGGGGAAGGACAAGGCTTTCAACGCCCTTGTCGGGCAGGTGATGAAGGCGAGCAAGGGCAAGGCAAATCCGGTGCAGGCCGCCGAGGCGCTGCGCCGCAAGCTCGGCTAGCGCTACTTGCGGCCGGTGAGCTCCTGGTAGCGGCGCTTGTCCTCGTCGTACTTCGCGTTGATGCGGGCCGTTTCCTTCTGCTTCGACGCGAGCAGGCCCACGGTGGCTTCTATATCGACCTCGGTGGCGTGGATGTCCTCCTGCAGCTTCGCGGGCGGCTCCGCGCCCTCCTTGTAGAACTCGAGCTCCTTGTCGTACGCGGCCCGGCGCTTCTTCAGCGCCTCGATGCGCAACTCCGCTTCCTTCACCGCCTTCTGGTTGTCGGCGAGTGCGCGACGCCGCGCCAAATCGATGTCCTTCACGCTGGTGTAGGTCGCGAGCAGCGCGCGATTGCGGCGCAGAACCTCGCGCTTCTCCGCGGCCTCGTCGGCGAGGCGCTTTTCCTCGGCTTCCTTCTGCAGGCGCGCTTTTTCGTCGCCTTCGGGGTCGATGCGCTTGACGAGGATGCCGCGCTCGTTCAGCTGGTCGATCGGCTGCCCGAGGCAGGCGCTCGGGATGGTCGAGCCGTAGTACGTCTTGCCGTCCTTGCCGGTGCAGCGGTAGGTGTAGCGCTCAACCTTTTGCTGCGCCTTTTGCTGCGCCTCGGCGGCGAGCGGTGCCAGCATCAGTGCAGCGGCGGCGATTACTGCGAGTTGCGGAGCCACAATCGCAATCCCCCTGAGATGCGAATGCGCGAATTCTAACCTGCTAGAATCCGCGCCGCCCATGCATTCTGCCGACCAGGCGTTCATCGCCGAGACCACCGCCAGGATGCTCTTGGAAGTCAAGGCGGTGCTGTTCTTCCAGGACAAGCCCTTCATCTTCACTTCCGGCTGGGCGAGCCCGGTGTACATCGACTGCCGCAAGCTCATCTTCTATCCG
>JAQSVY010000266.1 GCA_029266935.1 Burkholderiales bacterium | reverse complement strand
GCGTCGGCGATGCGATCGCCGAAGAGCCGTTGCAGCAGGTCGGCGAGCGCGGCATAGCCGGGCGAACGCTCGAGCGAATCGCATACGGCGACGGCCAGTCGCCCGCCCGGCCGCAGCACCCGCATCATTTCCCGCAGGGCGGCGACGCGCTCCTCGAAGAACATAAAGCCGAACTGGCTGACCACCGCGTCGAAGCTGGCGTCCGGAAACGGGATGGATTCAGCCCGTGCCTCGCGCCACTCGATGCGCCCGCTCTTGCGCCGGGCCACCCGCAGCATGTCTTCGTTGACATCGAGGCCCGTGACCTTGCCGGCGGCGCCGACGCGCTCGGCGGCGGCCATGGCAAGCACGCCCGTGCCGCAGGCGACGTCGAGGACGCGCTCGCCCGGCCCGAGGCGCGCCGCCTCGGCGACCACGCTCCCCCACTGCTGGAACAGAGCCGGAACGAACAGCTCTTCATAAACGTCGGCGGGCGTTTTCGCCGGCTCGCAGCCTTCGATGACCAGGCCGTTGGATTGCGTGCCCACCACGCGGAGGCTCTTGAGCGGGCGATATTCGTCCGAGTCGTACCAGCGATGCGCCTGCTCGAAGCTTGCAAACTCGACCAGGACCAGGAAGCCCGGCCGCCAATCTCCTTCCACGACATCGAACTTTCCGCCCAGTACCCGGTAGTGCCCGCCGTATTGCGCCACGGTGTCGGCGACACGCGACCGGTATTCCTCGACTTTCTTGGGATCGGTGATCGCGCGAACGTCGAACAGGCAGTACGCGGACATCACCCACCTCCTTTCAACGAGACAGGCCTCACTGTAGGCTCGCGCCATGAGTGGGCACCATGACGTGGCGTCCGTAAAGCTTGCTGCGCCGTCCGTAGCGGCCGAACCGTCGGCAAGCGATCCCTTGTCGGACGTGCTGCGTATGGTGAAGCTCACCGGCGCACTGTTCTTCCTGGTCGACGCGTCGTCGCCCTGGGGGGTGAGAGTGCCGTCCGCGAGCGGGTTCGCGCCGATTATTCTTCCCCGCGCGCGCCACGTCGTCTCGTACCATATCGTTACCGAAGGCTCCGGCTGGGCCGACGTGCCCGGCGTCGCGCCGGTGCGGTTCACCGCCGGCGACGTCCTCGTGTTTCCGCATGGCGATCCCTACGCGATGCTGAGCGCGCCGGACGGGTCGCCGGCGCTGGGAGGCGAAGAATCGCTCGACTTCTTTCGTGCGATGGCGGCCGGTCAGCTGCCCTTCGTGGTTCCGGAAGGCGGCGGAGGCGCAGAGCGGGCGCGGTTCGTGTGCGGCTTTCTTGGCTGCGATGCGCGCCCGTTCAATCCGCTGCTTGCGGCGCTGCCCCGGCTCATGCACGTGCGCTCTCCCGCCGGTGCGGACTACAGCCTCCTGGATCGCCTGATCGAGCTCACGCTGGCCGAAGCGCCGCTGCGCCGCCCCGGCGGCGAATCCATCCGCTTGCGTCTCAGCGAGCTTATCTTCGTTGAAGTCGTGCGCCGGTACCTGGAAGCGCTCCCGGCCGACCAGACCGGATGGGTCGCCGGATTGCGCGACCCGGGCATCAGCCGCGTGCTGGCGCTGCTCCACGAGCGGCCGGCCCACCCCTGGACGCTCGAAGAGCTCGCGGCACGCTCCGGCATGTCGCGCTCGGTGCTGGCCGAGCGCTTCATGCGCCTGGTCGGGCAGCCGCCGATGCAATACCTCGCCCGGTGGCGCGTTCAGGTTGCCGCGCGGCTGCTCGCCGATGGCGCCACAAAGGTGGCCGCCGTCGCCCTGGAAGTCGGCTACGAATCCGAGGCGGCGTTTAGCCGCAGCTTCAAGAAGATCGCCGGCGTTTCGCCCGCCGCCTGGCGCACCCGATTCTCATAACCCCGTTTCGTTCGCGTGAGGCGGTACTAGGAGTTCAGTCGAGTGTCGGCTAAGGGTCGCAAAGCGACCTTCATCGAAGGCCGCCTACCGGCCAAGAGCGGTCACTCGCATTGGATTTCACTTGAGCGCGGCCTCCAGGTCGGCCGTCGACGTCACCGGCGCCTTGCAGCTCATGTTCTCACAGACGTAGGCCGCGGTCTTTCCCTGCGCCGGCCCCTTCCCCTCGAGCACGGGCAGCGCCGCGCGGCCGTCGGCCAGCGCCACGACCGCGTTCGGCAGGAAGCGGGCGCGCACGGCGTCTAGGAACGGCTTGGGCTCCGGCCCGGCGATCACGATCTCGCGGGCGGGGCCGAGGAGCCAGTCGACGGCCACCAGCATGTACGCGTGGGCCATCGGGATGCGGTCGAGCTGCTGCTTGAACGAGCCGATCGTCTTCTCGGCCCGCTCCCGCCAGGACGCCTCGCCCGTGTAGCCGAAGAGCCGCAGGAACGAGAGGGCCAGGACGGCATTGCCCGACGGCATGGGGCCCTCGTAGTCCTCCCGCATGCGGGCCAGCAGATGGGCCTCGCCGTCGGCCGTCGTGAAGAAGCCGCCGGCCTGGGCGTCCCAGAAGAGCTCGACGGCCTTCGTCGCGAGGCGCCTGGCCTCCTCGAAGTACGCCGGATCGAACGTCGTCTCGTAGAGGTCGAGCAGCGCCGCGGAGAAGTAGGCGTAGTCCGTGAGGGTGCCGTCCAGCATGGCCTCGCCCAGGCGCGACGTCCGCAGGAGGCGGCCGTCCTTGCGGTGCCGGTCGAGAAGGAAGCGGGCGGCGCGCTCGGCGGCCTCGCGGTAGCGGACGTCGCCGAGCGCCTGCGCGGCCTTGGCGAAGGCGGAGATCATGAGGCCGTTCCAGGCGGTCAGGACCTTGTCGTCGAGCCCCGGGCGCACGCGCTTGGAGCGGGCTTCGAAAAGGAGGCGCTTCTCCTCGGCAAAGTCCCCTTCCTCGATGACCCGCAGTACGCTCTGGTGCTTGGGAAGGTTCTCCTCTTGGGGCTCCCAGTTGCCCTCGTCGGTGACGTCGAAGGCCTTCATGAAGCGCTCGGCCTTGTAGCCGAGGACCTCGTGGACTTGCGGGGGATTCCAAACATAGAACTTGCCCTCGATCTTCTCGCTGTCGGCGTCCTCGGCGGAGTGGAAGGTGCCGTCCTTCGACGTCATGTCGCGGAGGACGTACTCCAGGGTCTCTCGAGCGATGCGCTCGTAGAGGGGCTTGCGGGTGATCTGGAAGGCCTCGAGGTAGGCGATCGTGAGGAGGGC
>JAQSVY010000265.1 GCA_029266935.1 Burkholderiales bacterium | reverse complement strand
CGGCTTCTTTCTTGAATGTCAGCGAGACTTCTTCAAGGCAGGGTTGAGCCGGTCGATGTCGGCCTGCACCTGCGCGCGGCTGCGCTCATAGACGATCTCGCGGCCGGCGATGGTCCCGGCGTAGGCCATTTCGTTGCGCGTGAGCGAGAGGTCGCACTTGACGTTGTGCACGCCCTCGCCCAGCACCACGGTGATGCCGGTGGGGCGCCTCGAGAGCACCACCACCTCCATCGTCTGCCCGGTGGAGGTGACGCGCACCGCGATCTTCTCGACGTTCACGCGGCGGCCGCCTGCGCGGCGCCGCGCTCGGCGTCGATCAGCTTGCCCAGCGTGCGGCGGAAGTGCGCGAGCGGCGCGTCGGCGACGATGCCGTTCATCTTGAAGCTCGGATCCGCGTCGAGCACTTCCTGCTGCCCCTCGATGATGAACTTGTCCTCGAGGAAGCCCTCGATCATGCTCTTGTTGAGCGACAGGGCGATGGTCGGGTCGTGCAGGTCGTAGTCGTGCAGGTAGTCCCAGAAGAAGTGCGTCGAGCGCTTCGTCTCGGGGGTGAAGAACTGGCAGTTGCGGTACTGCTTCGCCCCGGCGAGATTGCCTTTGTCCGCCCCCGAGCCGGCCGGCGAGAACAGCGTCTCCATGAAGAAGATGCCGGGCACGTACATGCGCGCGATGTTGCGCCGGTCCACTTTTCCGGCATTTCTGTTTATTTTCTTGTGAAACGGCGGAGCATCCGCGTCCATGTGCCAGCGCTCTACGCGGAAGCCGTCCTCCAGCCGCTCGATCGCGGTCGGCTTGGACTTGTAGGCGTATTCCTCGGAGCCGCCGAGCGTCTTGGTATGGACGAACGCGAGGTGCGCGAAGTCCGAGAGGTTGTCGACGATGAGGAGATAGTTCGCGTCGTAGTGCATGTAATCGGGTCTGCCCCGCCAGACGGGATCGCGCAGGTAGGGGAAGTCGAGGATCTTTGCCGCATCTGCTTTCGCCGCATCGCCCATCCAGATCCACACCAGGTGATCGCGCTCGAGCACCGCGTAGCTGCGCACGCCGAGCTTGGGCGGGATGTTGTCCTGGCCAGGGATCTGCACGCACTTTCCGCTCGGATCGAATTTCAGCCCGTGGTACATGCAGCGCACGCAGTCGCCCTCGAGCCGCCCGTTGGATAGCTTGGCGCCGCGGTGCGCGCAGCGGTTGTCCAGCGCCACGACCTTGCCGCTCTCGCCCTTGTAGAGCACCACCGGCTTCTCGAGGATGGTGCGCGCGAGGAGCTTGCCGTCGATCAGCTCGTGGTCCCAGGCCGCGACGTACCAGCAGTTCATCAGGAAAGCTTCGGTTTCGGCCGCCATGTCGGTCCCTTGCAGTGGTGTCCTAAGTCCTATTTCGCGGTGATGTTGGGGATGAACAAGAGTAGCAAAACCACGGCGACCATGATCCAGAAGCGCCACTTGGTCTTGGCCATGTGCTCGACGTTCTTCGCCGCCATGGCCTCGTACTGGCTCTTCAGGCCGCCGATAAGGCGGTTCTGCTCTTCGAGCAGCACCTTGATTTCCTTGAGCAGCTCTTTCTCGTCCATCGTGCGGGCAGTCTACCGCCAGCGCGCCCGCAGAAGCCACCACCCGCCGAAGGCGAGCGCCGCCAGCAGCCAATAGAGCTCGCGCGTCTCGCTGCCCGCGAGCATCGCGGCGAAGGCGAGCGCCACCGCGGCCCAGAACAGAAGCTGCAGCGCGACGATGCGGCCAGGAGCCATCGGACCGTATACCATGTGCGCCGCAATGAGCGAACTCTGGGCGAAGACGGCCGCCGAGCTTCTTGACGGCTACCGCAGGCACGAATTTTCTCCGGTCGAAGTCGGGCGCGCGGTGCTCGCGCGCATCGAGGCCCTCAATCCGAAGTTCAATGCGTTCTGCCTTGTTTCCCAAGAGGTCGAAAAAGAGGCAAAAGCATCGGAATCGCGCTGGCTCGCCGGGCAGCCCCGCGGGCTGCTAGACGGCGTGCCGGTCTCGATCAAGGATCTGCTCCTCACCCGCGGCTGGCCGACGCTGCGCGGCTCGAAGGCGGTCGACCCGAACGGCCCGTGGAACGACGACGCGCCGGCCGTGGCGCGCCTGCGCGAGCACGGCGCGGTGCTGCTGGGCAAGACCACGACGCCGGAATTCGGCTGGAAGGGCGTTACCGACAGCGCGCTCACGGGCATCACGCGCAACCCCTGGGACAAGTCGAAGACGCCGGGCGGCTCCTCCGGCGGCGCCGCGGCGGCGCTCGCTTCGGGCATGGGCCCGCTCGCGGTCGGCACCGACGGCGGTGGCTCGATCCGCATCCCGTGCTCCTTCACCGGCCTTTTCGGCCTCAAGCCCTCCTTCGGGCGCGTGCCTGCGTGGCCGCTGTCGCCCTTCGGCACCGTGGCTCACGTCGGCCCGATGGCGCGCAGCGTCGGCGACGCGGCGCTGATGCTGAACGTGCTGGCGCAGCCCGACGCGCGCGACTGGCACGCCCTCCCCTACGAGCCCCAGGACTGGCGCACCGGCCTCGAGCAGGGCGTCGCCGGCCTGCGCATCGCCTATTCGCCCGACCTGGGGTATGCGAAGGTGGATGCCGAGGTCGCATCGCTCGTCCGGAGCTCCATAAAGGTCTTCGAAGATCTGGGCGCGAAAGTCGAAGAGAAGAATCCTGGCTTCGAGAATCCGTCGGGAATCTTCCGCGTCCAGTGGTTCTCAGGCGCAGCATTCCTGATCAAAAGCCTCACATCGGAGAAGCGCAAGCTGGTCGACCCGGGCCTGCAGGAGATCGCCGCCGAGGGCGAGAAGATCACCGCGCACGAAGTGCTCGACATGCAGATGAAGCGCGGCGCGCTCGGCGCGCACATGAACCTCTTCCACCGCGACTACGACCTGCTGGTGACGCCAACGCTCGCGGTGCCGGCCTTCGAGGCGGGGCGCGAGTTTCCGCCCGGCTGCAGCCGCTGGACCGACTGGACGCCGTTCACCTATCCGTTCAACCTCACACAGCAGCCGGCGGCGTCGATTCCCTGCGGCCTCACCCGGGCCGGGTTGCCCGTGGGGCTGCACATCGTCGGCCCGAAGTACGCCGACGCGCTCGTGCTGCGCGCCGCCCGCGCCTTCGAGACCGCGAGGCCGCTCCAGCTTCCGCCGCTCTAGCTGTACAACGTT
>JAQSVY010000264.1 GCA_029266935.1 Burkholderiales bacterium | reverse complement strand
TGGAGGGCACCGCTCTTCTCGGCCTCGCGCAGCTTCTTCTCGATCGGCTCGCAGGCGACGGTGGCGAGGAGCGCCGCTTCGAGCTGCCCCGTGGCTTCAGATTCATTTCCTGAGACAAACATCCCGGCCGTGAGGCGATCTCTTGCCGCACCCGGCTCGAGCGCGATCTTCGCGCATTCGTGGTTGCGCGAGTCGAGCGGCGGGCGCCAGGGCATGCCGAGCGGGAACACCGTCCAGCGCAGCAGCGACGCCAGCGCCTTGACCGGGAAGTTGGAGAGGATCTGGTCGATGGCCTGCTGCGCGTGGTAGAGCGCGTCGCGCACCGACCAGCGCACGAGCGGCAGGTCCTCGCGCAGGCGCCCCTGGTCCTCGTAGCGCTTCAGCGTCGCAGAGACGAGGTACATCATCGACAGCACATCGCCCAGCCGGCCGGAGATCTTCTCCTTGCGCTTCAGCGCGCCGCCCATGGCGAGCATCGACATGTCGGCGAGGAAGGCGAAGGCGGCGGAAAGACGCGAGACGTGGCGGAAATAGTGTCTTGTCTCGGGAGCTGAATTTCTGGGAACGGGCGCGAAGCTCGCATGCGTCAGGCCGTAAACAAGCGCCCGTACCCCGTTCGAGGCGCCCTGGCCGAAGATGATGAGGGTGCGCGTGAGGATGTTCGCGCCCTCGACGGTGATGGCGATCGGCGTCATCTGGTAGCCGCGGCCGATCCAGTTGTTCGGCCCGAGGCAGATGCCCTTGCCGCCGTGGATGTCCATCGCGTCGTTGACGCAGGTGCGCGCGCGCTCGGTCATGTGGTACTTGGCGATCGCGGAGAGCACCGCGGGCTTCTCGCCGAGGTCGACCGCGCCCGCGGTCATGACGCGCGTCGCGTCCATCATGTAGCAGTGCGCGGCGATGCGCCCGAGCGCCTCCTCGACGCCTTCGAGCTTGCCGATCGGCGTGCGGAACTGGCTCCGCACGCGCGCGTAGGCGCCGGTGAAGCGCGTGAGCGCTTTCACCCCGCCCACCGAGGAAGTCGGCAGCGAGATGGCGCGCCCGGCGGCGAGGCAACCCATCAGCATCATCCAGCCCTTGCCCGCGTACTCCGGGCCACCGATGATCCAGTCGAGCGGCATGAACACGTCCTTGCCGTCGTTCGGGCCGTTCTGGAACACGGCGTTGAGCGGCAGGTGGCGCCGGCCGATGTTGACGCCGGGGGTGTTGGTGGGCACGAGCGCGCAGGTAATGCCCAGATCGGACTGCGAACCCACAAGCTTTTCCGGATCGTAGAGGCGGAATGCCAGGCCCAGCAGCGTCGCCACCGGGCCGAGGGTGATGTAGCGCTTGTCCCAGGTGACGCGCATGCCGAGGGTTTCCTTGCCCTGCCAGGTACCCTTGCACACCACGCCGTAGTCCGGGATGGAAGCGGCGTCGGAGCCCGCCTCGGGGTTGGTGAGGGCGAAGCAGGGGATCTCGAGGCCTTTCGCGAGGCGAGGCAGGTAATGGTCCTTCTGCGCCTCGGTGCCGTAGTGCAGGAGCAGCTCGCCCGGTCCGAGCGAGTTCGGCACCATCACCGTGATGGCCGCGGCGGCCGAGCGCGTCGAGAGCTTCATCACCACCGCGGAGTGCGCGAGCGCGCTGAAGCCCAGGCCGCCGTACTTCTTCGGGATGATCATGCCGAGGAAGCCCTGGTCCTTGATGAACTGCCACACGTGGGCAGGGAGGTCCTGGCGCTCGTGCGAGATCTCCCAGTCGTCGCACATCCTGCACAGCTCCTCGACCGGGCCGTCGAGGAAGGCCTGCTCCTCGGGCGTGAGCCGCGGCTCCTTTGTCGCGAGCAGCTTGTCCCAGTCCGGTTTGCCCGAGAAAAGATCCGCGTCCCACCACACCGTGCCGGCGTCGATCGCTTCCTTTTCGGTCTGCGACATGTCCGGCAGGATGCGGCGGTACACCGCGAGGATGCGATTCGAGATCAGTGCCCGTCTAAGGGGTGGGAGGTTCAGGAGCAGAGCAGGAACAAGAAACACTCCCATCAACATCATGTTGCCCGTCGAGACGACCAGCACGCCGAAGGCGACCGTCCAGGCCCATAGCGGCAGGCGCAGGTAGGCGCAGGCGAAGAACAGGGCGATGGCGCCGGCGATGTAGTAGGTAATCATGCGGTTCCCCTTAAGCGGCCTTGCGCATCGAAGTCTTCAGCGGGGCGAGCAGCCCGGCGAGGAGGAAGGCGGTGAGGCGCTCCTCGAGCAGCTGCGCATCGTAGCGATCCTCGGGCTTGCAGCCGGCGATGAGCTGCACGGTGTCGGTGGCGGCGAGGGTGTAGGCGAGCGTGCCGAACATGAAGTGCATGCGCCACACCAGCTCGTCCTTCGGTATTTGCGGCAGCGCCCGCTCGAGCGCCGTCTTGTAGCGCTCCATCGTCGGGGCGTACATCTGCCCGATCAGCGCGCGCAGTGTCTTGGAGGGCTCGGTGTAGGTGCGGCCGAGCAGGCGGGTGAAGTTGCGTCCGCCGCCTTTCGCGTCCTCGACCAGGCGCAGGCTCGGCCCGACGAAGGCGCGGATGATGGTCTCGGGGGAAAGACTGCCGCTCGCCTCGAGCTTCGCCAGCTCGGCGATGCGCGCCGTGTTCATCGGATCGAGGCGTCGCCGGAACACCGCCTGGATCAGCGCGTCCTTGGAGCCGAAGTGGTAATTCACCGCGGCGAGGTTCACTCCGGCGCGCGAGGTGAGCTGGCGCATCGAGGTGCCCTCGAAGCCGTGCTGCATGAACAGCGCTTCTGCGGCGTCTAGGATGCGGGTACGGGTGACGTGCTCGGGCTTGATGGCTTGCATGACCTATGGAAAATTGGCTCAAACGAACGTTTGAATACTAGCATGAGCGGCAGCGACCTGATTGCCCTGATCCTGATCTCGATGGGCTGGCTCTTCTACCTTCTCGGCCTGTGGTTCAGGCTGCCGGTGCTGACCGGCGTGGTCGGGTCGGTGACAGCCTTCTTCACCGTCGCCTACCTCCAGCCGCCCTGGCCCTGGCTGTGGATCCTGCTGCCGCTCGCCATCGACCCGTACTGGCTGAGGCAGCTCTTCCGGAAGCCATAATTGGGAATGCCGAGGAAAAACGAGTGGCGTTCGCTCGCCACGCTGCTGCCCTATCTCCTTGAATTCAAATGGCGAGTCTTCATAGCGCTCGCCTGCCTGATCGCCGCGAAGCTCGCCAACGTCGGCGTACCGCTGGTGATGAAGGAGGTGATCGACGGCCTGGACGCCGAGACGGCGATGGTGGCGGTGCCGGTAGCGCTGCTCGCGATCTACGGCATCCTGAGGTTCTCGACCACGCTCTTCGCCGAGTTGCGCGACGTGGTGTTCATCCGGGTCACGCAGCGCGCCATCCGGCGCGTAGCGCTCGGGGTGTTCCGCCACCTGCACAGCCTCTCGCTGCGCTTCCATCTCGATCGCCAGACCGGCGGCATGACCCGCGACATCGAGCGCGGCACCAACGGCATCTCGACGCTGCTCTCCTACCTGCTGTTCTCCATCCTTCCGGTCGTTCTCGAGTTCGCCCTCGTCGCGGCGGTGCTGCTGGGCCGGTTCGACTGGCGCTTCGCCGCCATCACCTTCGGCGCGGTGGCGGTGTACATCGCCTTCACGGTACTGATCACCGAGTGGCGCATGGAGATCCGGCGCCGCGCCAACGAGCTCGACTCGAAGGCCAATACGCGCGCCATCGACAGCCTGCTCAACTACGAGACGGTGAAGTACTTCGGCAACGAGGACTTCGAGGCGCGCCGCTACGACGAGAACCTGAGGAAGTAC